>CAYVMK010000286.1:0-3784 GCA_964452445.1 uncultured Desulfonema sp.
TCCATGTTATCCGGCATCTTGATTTTACCCTCAGAAGAAACTCGGCAATATCTAAAAATATTTTTTAGTCAGGATATAAGTTTTTTTATAAGGAGGAATGTCGGATGGAGCAGGACAACAAAATACGGAATCTTATGATGGTTATTCTGTTTGGAATTTTCTTGCAGGCAATTTTCATGTTTGGAGAAGCTAAAGAGACTCCGAACAAGACGGCAGTAAAATTCACAAAGGCATACTTCACACTGGACAAGTCCATGGCCGACTATCTGTGTAAAACTCTGACCCCATCCGAAAATGAAAATAAAGATGAAAACATTGTTGAAAAATATATTCAAAAAGCCGAAAATGAAGCGGTCGAACGCGGTCTGAGTCCGGATTTCATGAAAAGCAGATTATTCAACATCGAAACTGAAACAATAAGCAGAACCGATAAAGAAATAACCTTAAAAATATCTGCAGACAGGATAGTTGCAATCAACCCCTTATACGCTCTTGTTTCAAAACTGTTCCATTTAGGTAAAATCCACAAGGTAGACGATACCATTACCGTGATAATGGAAGACGGCAAATGGAAAGTCTGCGGCACGCCCTTCTCGCTGCTCTAAGATCTGAAACTCTCGTCCATTATAAATAGGAGTCCGGTTTTTTACTTATATAACCGGACTCCACCCGGCAGGCAGTAACGAATAGATGGAGATTATATACGCTCATATACAAAATATCGCAAGGCGGATAGTCTCAGGGTATCCTCTCCCCGATTTCTACAAGGACCATGATCATGAGGTAAAATATTCAAGACAGATCTTTGAAACAAATTCTCTTATAACAAAACTTTATCAGTTTGTGGCGGAACATCTGGAAGACGATTTCGGCCACGGTCTTGATCACGCCGTAAAGGTAACAGTAGATGCGGGCGCCCTGATGCTTGTTGAAAGCAGGTTTGCAGGATATACCGAGAGCTTTTGTAACCGCAGGATCATTCTGCTGCAATTCGCAGGATTTCTTCACGACATAAAACGGAAGGAAAAGAATCATTCCGCGGAAGGCGCTGCATTTGCGCGTGAAGTCCTGAAGGATTACCCTTTTTCCCCTGAAGAACTTGATGATATATGCATTGCAATAAGTAATCACGAAGCATTCAAAACTACTATAGAAACAAAGACCCCTGAAGGAAGACTTGTTTCCGACTGTCTTTATGATTCGGACAAGTTCAGATGGGGTCCGGACAATTTCACGAACACACTCTGGGAAATGGTATCATATTTCAATCCGCCTTTTTCAGAATTTGTAGCCCATTATCCGAAAGGAATGGAGAGCCTCTCTAAAATCAAACATACATTCCGCACCGGAACCGGGAAGAAATACGGGCCCCGGTTCATAGATACCGGACTTGCAATAGGGGAAGAACTTTTCGATATAATCAAGACCGACTATGCCCATCTGATATCACCCTGATGGCGCCGTAAAAAGTTTGAACCGAACCCCGATAAACAGGATAAGTAAGTTTACGAGATTATTTCCTGCCACTCTTTTCAGTACCCCCTTGAGGGGTAGAAAAATGCAGGAAATAATCTCTTACTTACTAAACAGCGAAAGCGGGAGCCCGGAAGTGTTTTGTTGCTTTATGCCGGATAAATTCCGGATGAAGTTTACTCTCATGTAAATGGGGCAGGAATTACGGAAAAATCGGGAACGTCAGTCTTTTCTTAGTCCCCTGCTGAATATTTCGAAGGCTAACTCAAGAGTCTGTTTCAGATAATCCTTGTCGTCATTAATTATCTTTTTGCTTGATTCCCAGAGAATAACACCTGAAAAAAGAGCCCAGAAAATATCGGCAAGGGCAACAGGATGCTTTTTAATATATACTCTTTTTTCAGCCCCTTCTTCAAATATTGTTGCAATCGTTCCGAGGGATTTACGTGAAAGGTCCTTTATTTGCGACAAAAGCTGCGGAGACAGGTTTTTCAATGTTTCACTCGATTGAAGAAGAAACATGTTTATTATAATAGGAGGATCAAACGCATAAACATCATACATTGCTTCAATCAATAATTTCATCTTATCTTCAGGCTTTAAATCTTTTTCCCTGTTTACATGCTCCAAACGTATCAGAAGATACTGGAGTATCCTTAAAGATAATGATGCGTAAAGTTCTTCCTTGTTTTTAAAATATAAATACAAGGTCCCGGGGCTCAGCTCGGCTTCACTGGCTATATCCTCCATTGTTGCCTTGTTGAAGCCTTTGCCTGAAAATACCCTCTTTGCGGCAACTATTATCTGCTGCCGCCTTCTCTCTCTTTCTCTCTCTTTCCTTTCCTGAATACCCATTCAACCACCCTGCTATGAATCAGGTTTATTTTAGAAACCATTTTATATTTTATTTATTGGATCTAGTCAACAAGATTCCTGATAATAAAGCTTTCCGTTACTACTCAGGTTGTTTAGACTGCAGGTTGAAGGTATTTAGGCTGTAGACTGTAGGCTTTTAGGGATAAATCCTACATCTAACAGTCTACAGCCTTCAGCCTACTGCCTAACTGCCTAACTGCCTACAGCCTATCCACCTCATATGACATTTCATTCCTTAAAAATACTTGCGGCAAGCTCAATATCTTCAGGACAAAAAACAAAAAGGCACTTTTCTTTTGGAGATGAGACTGAACCATAGACATAATTGATATTAATCCCTTCCTTCCCGAATTTAGTGGTTACTTCGGCAAGCGATCCTGGTTTATTTTCAAGTTTGATCACAATAACAGGCATTATATCAAATATATATTCATTCTTTGAAAGTATATCTATGGTCTTATCGGTCTGATCAACCAGAATCCTAATCAGGGCAAATTCAGCAGAATCTTTTTTTAAAGAATTATAATTTGCTATTGAAGCAATTTTCTTTAAGGATTTTCCCCTTGCCCGGAAAAGCTCCTGAACATAACTTGAAGCATCCTGTATTGTCAGCGCATCAATATTTATTCCTTCATTAGAAAGAAGAGAGGATAATTTGCCCAATTCTCCCGGCACATTTTTCAAAAATAGAGAAATTTCAGTTCTTACCATGTTGATCTCCAGATTGTTATATATCACCCGTCTTATATATAAACACACATTTTTTTACGTGATAATAACTCTAATGGCTTCGTAGGAAGTCTGAATTTTCATCACGAAGAGCGCGAAGAGCGCAAAAGAGAAAAAACATTATATATATTTTCATCTTCGTGTGCTTCGTGATCTTCGTGGTTTAAGAAAATATTCCGCTTTTGTGACCTTTTTTCGAAGCTGTCGGTAACTATATGGGATAAATATTTATTCTGTCAATACTGATTGCCCCCGTAAAGCTCTTTTATCTTCGCCCTGTCGGGAACTCCGTCTTTAGTCAATGGAAAATCTTCTGTAAATTCAGCATACTGGGGTTTCTTATAGCTTGCTATCCTTTCGCCGACAAAACCGATAAGTTCCTTTGATTCGAGAGATTGACCCTTTTTAAGCAGGCAAACGGCCTTGATCCCTTCTTTCCATTTCGGATCGGGAACCCCGAAAACAACAGTCTTATCAACGGCAGGATGCATTAATATAACTTTTTCAACCTCGGCAGGATATACATTCTCTCCTCCGGGCTTTATCAGCTCTTTATCCGGAGTGCGTCCCGCATACCAGAGAAATCCGTCTTCATCAAAACGGCCAAGGTCGCCTGTATGATGCCATCCTTCCCGAAATGTATGTTTATTTTCTTCCGGAAGATTCCAGTATCCCTTAAAGACCATGGGTCCTTTCATGACAATCT
>CAYVMK010000287.1:0-3757 GCA_964452445.1 uncultured Desulfonema sp.
TCTCTCCGTTACAGGCAAGAGCATATACTTTGACAGATGACGGCTTCGTAAAAAGTCCACCTGAAGAATGGAGATGGAAAGGATGATCGATTTATCTGAAAATTCTCCGATATTTGAAAAAACATACAGGGATTACCTTGCTCAGATATCCGGGATAGATTTGAAATCCGTGGCTGAAAAACTCGGGATAGATATACGGAAAGATGAAGCTATAATTCCTCTTTTTGGAAAACCTTACAGAGTATCGGAAAAAGGTGTTTTTGACCGGTCAGATCTGCAGCCCTCGCATTCCGCCAGAGTTGTCCTGTTTAAATATTTGCTTTTATGTCCGGAAGAAGAGCCTTGCGGGAGAGAGTGGGTCGCTTTCAGGGATTTCAAGGATGCAGCCCCCTTCGTTGAAGGGTTTTCAAATACTTCCGAGCATGAGATTGAAAAAAACTTCACAGGAAGGCTGTCCGACCTGGAAAAGGCATGTATTGTTTCAGGAGGCAAAGCTTTTGAAGCGGATTTTTCATATGATCTTTCGATGTGGTTCAATCCGCTTCCGAAGGTTCCTGTTATCATGCTTTTTAATGACGAATATGAAATGTTCAGATCAAGATGTATCATCCTTTTTGAAAAATGTGCGGAAAAATATCTGGACATGGAATGCCTTGCGATAATCGGCATGCACCTTGCCGGTCATCTTATAAAGAATAGGGAATAAAACTGACGGGAAAGGAACATTAAAAAACCGTACGAGAAATTATATAAAATCATACCGAGGTAAGAATGAGTGAACAGGTCGGCAAAAATATAAATACGAAAAAGGCATCCGAGCAGGTTTCGCCGGAACCCGCTCCTGTTACGAACTTTATCCGCAATATTATAGATGAAAATCTCGCGGCCGGTAAGAACGACGGAAGGATAATGACCAGATTTCCTCCGGAGCCGAACGGATACTTGCATATAGGACATGCAAAATCAATATGTCTAAACTTCGGACTTGCCTCGGATTATAACGGCCTTTGCAATCTCAGATTTGACGATACGAATCCGACAAAGGAGGAAGTCGAGTATGTCGAATCGATAAAGGAAGATGTGAAATGGCTGGGCTTTGACTGGGGCAACAGGCTCTATTATGCATCCGACTACTTCGACCGGCTTTATGATTATGCCGTACAGCTTATAAAAAAAGGCAAAGCCTATGTCTGCAGCTTAAGCGCCGAAGAAATAAGGAAATTCAGAGGCACACTGACCGAACCCGGCAAAGAGAGCCCTTACAGGAGTCGCGGTATCGAAGAGAATCTTGATATTTTTGACAGGATGCGGAAAGGGAAATTCAAAGACGGAACACATGTGCTTCGCGCCAAAATCGACATGTCCTCCCCCAACCTGAATATGCGTGATCCCGTCATATACCGCATACTGCATGCGGATCATCACCGAACCGGAGGGAACTGGCGCGTGTATCCCATGTACGATTTTGCTCACGGTCTCTCTGATTCTATCGAGGGGGTTACGCATTCGATATGCACGCTTGAGTTTGAGGACCACCGTCCCCTCTATGACTGGCTGCTCAATGAGCTGGGGGTTTTCCATCCGCAGCAGATAGAATTTGCGCGGCTTAATCTGAACTATACCGTCATGAGCAAGAGGAAGCTTCTTGAGCTTGTGGAAGACGGGCTGGTTTCGGGATGGGATGATCCGAGGATGCCGACCATCTCCGGATTGAGAAGGCGGGGCTATACACCGGAAGCAATCAGAACATTCTGTGAACGTATAGGAGTCGCAAAGAGCAACAGCGTCGTTGACATGGCGCTTCTTGAATACTGCATCCGAGAGGATTTAAACAGGCGTGCCCCGCGTGTCATGGGCGTTCTGCATCCTTTAAAGGTCGTTATCGATAATTATCCGGAAGGAATGGTCGAAGAATTCGATGCAGTCAATAATCCCGAAGATCCTTCAACAGGCACAAGGAAGGTTCCGTTTTCCCGTGTCCTTTATATTGAACAGGATGATTTCCGCGAAGATCCGCCGAAAAAATTCTTTCGGCTATCTCCCGGGCGCGAAGTGCGCTTAAAGAGCGCGTACTATATTACCTGTGTTGATGTTGTTAAGGATGAAAAAACAGGGGAAGTCACGGAACTGCACTGTACATACGATCCGAACACAAGGGGAGGTTTTTCAACTGATGGACGGATGGTCAAGGGAACCCTGCACTGGGTTTCCGCAGCCCACTCGGTGGAGGCCGAGGTGCGATTGTATGACCGGCTTTTTACGAAAGCCAATCCTGCCGATGATAAAGACGGGCATGATTTCAAGGAATGTATAAATCCGGCGTCTCTTGAAATCCTGCGCTCGTGCAGGCTCGAGCCGGGTGTGGCAGGCGCTTTGCCGGGAAGCATATATCAGTTCGAGCGGACCGGCTATTTCTGTGTTGACAGGGAATCTTCGGCAGATTCCATCGTATTTAACAGGACAGTGACTCTTCGCGATTCGTGGGCTAAGATCGAAAGCGCACAACAGAAACATATCTGACAGGATTAACAGGATGGACAGGATGTTGCCTGCCCGCCTGAGGCGTGATAGGCAATAAATCATCGCTTGTGCTTACGACCTTTCGCGAAGCGGGAGGCTTGTTTCGGGCCGCTTTTCCGGAGCGGTCCGATGCAGTTGATCCGTCAAATTCTGTAAATCCTGTCTAAAAAATAATTCCTGCATAACCGACAAAGCTGTTGCCGGGGCTTTTATCATAACTTGTAGCATAAGCGACCAGCTCCGCGCGGGAGGCTCCGAGTTCCTTTGCCGCGCTGATTGCGGTTGCCGCGGCCCCCGCGCAGCAGGCATTTTCGTTTGAGGTTGCTTCCCTTATTACTCTTTCAGGATCCATGGCAAGCATGGCATCTACGGCCTTTCTGTCGTTTTCATTTTTTACCCAGTTAACGGCGGAATCCCCGGTCCCGTGTGAAACAAATCCGTAGTTTACCCCGTAATGGGTAAGGTCAGTTGAGCCTAAAACCATGACTTTAAGTCCAAGATTTGTCGCAATTTTTGCCGCATCCCTTCCAATATCAAAAGATTCTTTTACGGGAGGAACGCCTATAGGGACTATTTTCGCGTCTTTAAAGAAGTATTTTATGAATGGAAGCTGAAGCTCTATCGTGTTGTCGCGGGTGAACTTCTGGGGAGTCTCGATCTCAAAGGGATATTTTTTTGCAAGCTCCGAAGAGATGTCCCCCTTAATTTCAATTTCACCGAAAGGCGTTTCCCACGCCCCGTCCTTCATTATGTATGATGGTGATCCAGTGTGGAGATGCATTCCGAAAATAAGAAAAACATCCGGAGCGCTGCTTTCAGAAAGGGCTTTAATTACATTGCATGCTATGCTTCCTGAATAGTACCATCCGGCATGGGGGACTATGCCGCCAGTTAGTTTTGAGGTTATTCCTGCTTTAACTTTTGCTTCTTTTATGAAGGCTTTTATTTCTCTCTCGCATTCCGTTGCGCTGTCAGGATACCAGCTTCCGGCAAAAACGGCTTTTCTTGCTTTCATGTTATCCTCCTCTTGCCCCGGATTACTTTTCCTAGTAGTTCCTGTTGTAACATTTGGCTCAATGCCGTTGAATTAAGCTGGCTGCCGATATGCCGAGTTAAACTTTTTATTTCGCTTTTTAAAAATTCGTTTATAACTTCTACCAGGCCGAATTGCATCGACACATCTGAGAATAAGCGCCTGTAGATCTTCAATGATAGAGTGAATTTTATCGCTGGGGCG
>CAYVMK010000288.1:0-3739 GCA_964452445.1 uncultured Desulfonema sp.
TGTGTTGGGTGTGTTTGGGTTGGTTGGTTTGTACTGACGGTTCGGAGTATGCAAACAAGGCTGTTAAATTTGCCGCCCAATTTGCCAAAAATTATGGGGCCGATTTAACAAAGCTCTATATAGTTGAGTATATGGAAAGCAGAGAAGCGCCCCTTAGTGATGACTATGGGGATAAACATCACGAGGCAAAAAAGGCCCTTAAGAAGGCTGAAAAGATTATTTCACAAGTTGATTCCAATATTAATGCTAAAGACCGGGTTGCAGTAGGTCCTGTTTCTTCTGAAATAGTCAGGATAGCAGAAGATGAAAAGTTTGATGTTATTATAGTAGGAACAAAAGGACATAGAGGAGTAAAACGAATGCTTCTTGGAAGTGTCGCCGATGATGTCATTCATTTTGCCAACTGCCCTGTATTGGTGGTAAGATAATAATATTCAGCAAGGAGATGATAAAAATGAAGATTATAATATGTGCCGATGGTTCGGAATGTGCTGATAAGGCGGTTAGATATGCCGCTCAATTTGCTAAAAATTGCGGGGCTGATTTGACTATTTTACATGTTATTAAAGACGTGGCATCACATCGAGAGCTTCCTACCTATCCAGGATTTATATCAGAAAAGGAACGGGCTGAAGCCATTGTGTCTCGAGCAAAAGAGATGGTTGAAAAAGTTAATAAAGATATAACCTGTCATGAAAAAATAGCTTGTGGTCCGATCTCCTCAGAGATTGCGAGAATAGCCGAGGTTGAAAGATTTGATGGAATAATCATGGGTACAAAGGGCACCAGCGGACTGAGGCGACTGCTTATAGGAAGCGTGGCCGAGGATGTAATTAGGCACGCCCATTGCACTGTAACGGTTGTAAGATAAGATCAGGTGGGTAGGATGCTGATTTTGCAGGCTGAGTCTCAATGAAAGACTTTGCTCCTGTCTATGTTGCGGTATTGAATCGCTTCCGAAACATGATCTGCGTTTATATCCGTTTTCCCGTCAAGATCCGCTATTGTGCGCGCAATCTTTAAAATACGGTTGAAAGCTCTTGCCGAGAGCCCGAGTTTATCTATTGCTGCCTCAAGGAGGCTGCACGAAGCATCGTCTATTTTGCAATATTTTTTTATATGCCGGCTGTTCATCTGGGAATTGCAGTATATTTTCGTCTGCCTGAACCGCTCCGACTGAATAACCCTGGCATCGGTTACCCGTTTCAGTATATCTTCCGAGGATTCTGCAGTAATGTCCACCATAAGATCCCTGTACGGAACCGCAGGCACTTCAACATGAATATCGATCCTGTCCATGAGGGGACCCGATATTTTCGATCTGTATCTGTGTATCTGCTGGTATGTGCATCTGCATTCATGCTTGGGATCCGATAAATAGCCGCAGGGGCATGGATTCATAGCTGCCACAAGCATGAAGCTCGACGGATAGGTAATTGTCGATGAAGCTCTTGATATCGTAACCTTCATGTCTTCAAGCGGCTGCCGCAGCACTTCAAGCACATGCTTCTTGAATTCTGAAAGCTCGTCTAAAAAAAGGACTCCGTTATGCGCAAGGCTGACCTCTCCCGGCCTTGGCACATGACCTCCTCCGATTAAACCCGCATCCGAAATAGTGTGGTGCGGAGACCTGAAAGGCCTTTTGACAACCAGGGCATCTCCTTTGGGAAGCATACCCACAACACTGTAGACCTTTGTAGTCTCAAGCGCTTCTTCGAAAGTTATCGGAGGCAATACGGAGGGAAGGCGTTTTGCAAGCATGGTCTTTCCCGAACCGGGGGGACCGATCATGATGAGATTATGGCCGCCTGCCGCGGCTACTTCAAGCGCTCTTTTGGCATGTTCCTGTCCTCTTACTTCAGAAAAATCGACATCATGCGGGCTGTTTCTTTCAAATAATGCGGATATATCGGTTTTTGCCGCTTCGAGTTGTTCGGCACCCCGGAAAAAATCGGTCGCCTGAGACAGTGTCTTGACCGGAAAAACCGAAATTCCCCTTACAACCGAAGCCTCTTTCCCGTTTTCAACAGGAACTATGATGCCTTCATAACCTGCATCTTTAGCCGCAAGCGCCATAGGCAGAGAGCCGTTTACAGGCTTTATGCGCCCGTCCAGCGACAGCTCGCCGAGCACGAGATATTTTGCGAGCATTTTTTTCATTACAATGCCTGTCGCGGCAAGTATTCCAAGGGCTATCGGCAGATCAAAACCGGTGCCTTCTTTTTTTATGTTGGCCGGGGCAAGGTTGACTGTTATTCTGTCGTCCGGAAATGAATATCCGGAATTTGTAATGGCGGATTTAACGCGTTCCCTGCTCTCCTTTACCGCTGCTTCCGGAAGGCCTACCGTAGTAAAAGAAGGAAGCCCTGAAGCAATATCCACCTCCACTTCAACCAGGTATGCGTCTATGCCGATAACCGCGCTGCTCAAAACCTTTGCAAGCATGATTTCTCCTTTTTTAAAGGTAAAAGGCCGGGCTCGAAAGTCACCTATACAGAATAATATTGTTAAGATCAAGAATTTGTTGACAATAAAGATGCTGTTAAGTTATTGTTGCGATACAAAT
Source organism: uncultured Desulfonema sp. (assembly GCA_964452445.1). Taxonomy (GTDB): domain Bacteria; phylum Desulfobacterota; class Desulfobacteria; order Desulfobacterales; family RPRI01; genus RPRI01. The sequence continues at coordinate 2,567 of CAYVMK010000288.1, forward strand.
TTTTATGAGATATATTATACTACATGATACATGCTGTAATGAAAGCTTTTATGTAACTGCTCGGGTGGATAGGCTGTAGGCTGTTAGCTAAAAACCTATAGCCTAAACGTCTATAGCCTAACCCCGATGACTGATATAATGGGTTGTTATTTAAATCAAAGAACTGTTGCAAAAACCGTTTGCTGTTCGGGGATCGGTGTTCACTCAGGCAAGGATGTTAATCTGACGATAAAGCCGGCGCCGGTAAATTATGGAATCAAATTCATAAGAACCGATCTTCCCGACAATCCAGGCATACCTGCCCGCTTCAGCATGGTTGTGGATACAAGCCTCGCAACTGTTATCGGGCATGACGGGTTTATTGTTTCAACCATAGAACATCTTATGGCAACATTTTCCGGACTTTCAATAGACAATGCCGCTGTTGAGCTTAATTCATATGAAATGCCGATAATGGATGGAAGCGCCGCTCCTTTCACGCGCCTGATAAAAGAGGCAGGGGTTAAGGAACAGGATGGCCCTAGATATTATTTTGTTGTGAAGAAACCCATCGAGCTGAAAAAAGACGGAAAATCTGTAGGGATATATCCTTCATCCGACTTTAAAATTACATGCACAATTGAATTTGATCATCCTCTGATAAAAAAACAGACTTTTTCTGCCGGAATTACAGATCGTGTATTTGAGCAGGAAATATGCAGCGCAAGGACTTTCGGTTTTTTACACGAAATCGAATATCTTAAGCAGTATGGTTTTGCCCGTGGAGGATCTCTTGAGAATGTTGTTGTAATTGACAAAAGCTCTATTTTAAACAATGACGGTCTCCGTTTTCCGGACGAATTTGTCAGGCATAAAATCCTGGATTCCATAGGCGATTTTTCTCTGCTTGGTTTGCCGGTCATAGGGCATTTTGTGCTTAACAAATCAGGACATGCTTTTAATCATGCTTTTATTGAAACGTTTTTTTCCAATAAAGAATCCTGGGAAACCCGAACTCTTACATGATAATAAAAGATAAATACCGATATGAAAATACTAAGAAAATATAAAACGTGGATAGTTTTTCTCTGCTTTCTTCTTGTACTGCCGGGAACAGGTTTTGCCCCCTGTGCAAAACCTGTTCCCGGCAGTACAAGAAGAAAGCAGACAACAACCACCAAACACACCCAACAC
>CAYVMK010000289.1:0-3730 GCA_964452445.1 uncultured Desulfonema sp.
CCTTGAACTCAGGCGGAAGTGATTCAATTTCACTTAAGAATCTATCCCAAGGATCCGGACCGGTGTAGTTATGGACCAATGAATCGGGTGTGTGGACGTGTAAGTCCCATTTACGCCAGAGTGAACCTCTTGAATAATTCATAATAATACCTCAGATTTTTTACTATTGCACATATGGAATCAGAATTGATGGTGGGAATTACGACCCCCTTGTCTTTCCTTGATTTTACTTTTGCCAATACTCGCAGACACCAATGAGAATTTAAAAGGACGATCCAATTCGTTGATCCCGCGATCATCAGCCCGCTAATTCTATAAAAACAAGAAGCCGTATTCGCCCTCGCAAACATTCCTTTTTGCAATAATAACATCGCGCTATAAAATGATCAAAGGCTTATTATCGCGTTTCCGTTTCGTTCCGCCGATATTGTTTCCCAGTCCGACAAGTAGGCGTTCATCAGGCTCTTGAAGAGTTTGCCGTGATTGGGCACCTGTAAGTGCACTTCCTTTTTGTGTTGATCAACTTTTTTCGCAGGCGTTTTATTTTCAGAAGAATTTATCTATGAATGAATTAATCCCGCCTCCTGGAAACTATAATACCCTTTTTTTGAAACGATGAGATGATCAAGCACCCGCAGGCCCAGTATTTTTGCGGCTTCAACCAGTTGCTCATGGATTTTCAGATCGCTGTTGCTGGGCTTTAGTTCGCCTGAAGGGTGATTATGAGCAAAGATCACAGCGGCGGCCCGGTCGGTTATAACATCGGCAAAAACTTCACGAGGATGGACCTGACTTTTGTCCAGAAGACCGACGGTCACGATTCTTTTTTCGATAATTTCATTGGCCCCGTTGAGAGAGATACAGATAAAATGCTCCTGTTGTTTGTAAGCGATATCGCTGATCAACGGTAACACATCCTTGGCTTCTGTAATTCGGACGGTCTCCTTGACGATATGCCGTCTTGCCAGTTCGAAACCTGCCAGAAGTTGAGACGCCTTTGCAGGTCCGATACCTTCCACCGCAGAAAGAGCCTCCAATGACAGGTTCGCTTTATCTGCGGCGATCAACTTGGCCAGTTTCACGGCGAGGGTCATAACATCATGCCCCTTATTTCCGCTTCCCAGGATGACGGCAATCAGTTCGGCCTCAGAGAGAGCGGACACACCTTTTTCTTTCAGTTTTTCGCGCGGCCGGCTGAACTCCGGCAGGTCCTTGATCCGTTTCATGCTTCCAACGCCCTCAAACATTCTTCTATCTGCTTTTGCGCCTCTTTTATGATCGCCGTCAACTCAGCAGGGGTCCTCTTATCCGACGTATCCGGTGCATTTTCATTCGTTGCCTTTAAGTCGTATTGCCTCTTCCTGATCTCCTCTATGGATAGATACCAACTTCGCTCGCTAATGCGGCGTGGGTCGTCAGGATCGAGGGCCAGCCGTGCGAAGAAATCCTGAAAGTCGCCATAAGTCAAGGGGTGTCCCTTATTTACCTTACGCAGCTTGAAATCGTCGGTCAGGGTCATATCGTAGTACCAGACCCGTTCCGTTCGTTCCCCTTTGGTGAAAAAGAAAAGGTCTGTCTTCACTCCGGCGCCAGCATTAACAAACACTCCCTGCGGCAGGCTGATGATGCACCAGAGACGGCAATCATCCAGGAGCTTCCGCTTGGTCTGTTTATAGGCCGCTGTCTTGGTGTGGAACAACACCCCTTCGTCGATGACCATGCCGCAGGTGCCGCCTTCAGCCAAGGCGTCGATAATGTGCTGGAGGAAGAGAATCTGCGCCTTGCCGCATTTGTAAGAGAACTGCGCCTGGGCGGTTTTCCCTTCCTTGCTGCCGAAGGGCGGATTGGTGAGAATGTAATCGAACTGGCTCGGTGCGCCCGCGAAAAGGTCGCCATAGGTGGCGTCACTCGTCAGGGTGTTGCCGTGCCAGATGCGCGGCAGGTCGATATCGTGGAGGACCATGTTGGCAAGGATGATGGGAATGGCCTCCGTCGCGTCCTCTCGGCCCCATAGTGTTTCGGTTTTCAGCTCCCCGATCTGAGTGGCGACGGGGTTTTGCCCCATCATGTGCTTGTACGCCTCAATCAGAAAGCCGCCGGTGCCGCAGCAGGGATCGTAAACAGTTTTGCCCAGTTGTGGATTTACCGCATTGACGATAACCCGGATCACCTCACGGGGGGTGAAAAATTGGCCGCCGTCGTTCTTCTTTTCCCCCAAGCTCGGCAGGAGCCCTTCAAACGCCTGGGAAATGGGGAACATGTGGCGGTCGCTGATATCGGCTGACGTCAGTTCATGCACCTTGTCCAGGGCATTGAGGAGATTGGTTTCACTGGCGACGACGGTCTTTTCCTTGCTGATGAAGATCTCGGAGGTGACCTTCTGCTTGTTGGTCGCGCCGGGCCGATCCTTCAACGCTTTCAGATAGGGAAACAACGCGTCGTTGACGAACTTGAGGAAATCACCCATGGCGCTTTCGATCAATTCTTGCCGTTTCCAGCCGGTGTGACTGCCGCCTTGCACGTTTTTATCCCTGGGCGCTTTTGCAGCCCAATCCTGCCAGCGGTAAGGCGATTCCAGCGTCTCGCGGAATGGCACCCCCAGCGCCGCCGCTTTGGTTTGCTCCTCCTGTTCAATCAGATCCAGATAACGGAGGAAAAACATCCAGGTCAACTCCGGCACATACAGCCGCGCCCCTTTTGCCTTGTCTCGGCGCAGGATGTCGCAGATGGACTTGACCGCTTTGTCCATCGCCGCCTGGGTGCTTATTTTCTTGCCGTTGCCGTTTGCCCCATTTTTCTTACTCTTTGCCATTTAGTTTGCCGCTCCTGTTTCGGCGTCAAAATCGAAGACCCCTCTCAGCGCGGCGGCAGGCATGGCCTCGATGGCCTCAAATTGTCGATTTGCTGCCTGCCGTATCTTTTCAATCTCATTCATTCGTTTTTCAAGCTTAGTCGCAATATTCTTTTGCTCATTAACTGATGGGGGGAGCGGGACCTCAAAATGTTGAATAAGGTCTTTTGTAATTTCTACAAAAGTGTTGCCGTGACTTTGCTTTATTATTTCCGGTATTATAGCTTTTATCGCAAAATAAAGATAAAGACTGTCAACAGTTGCTTTGGGTTTAAAACTCTTGAAGCCTTGGTTCGTACAAATTTTCTTATTTGCAATAGCAATATTCCCAACAGGTGCTCTGCTTGTGAGTAAAATGGTTCCTGCTGGTAATAAGGCGGTGGAACAACTTGCTAATCCAGATTCAGTAATTTTTCTCTCAGTACTGTCGATGTATATAGAATTAAGTTTGCTTATGTCAGATGGGGTTGCCCATAGAATATCACCATTCCAGTATTGTGGGTTATCTGTTGCGGGTGTTGAGCCATTTATAATATCGGCAACTCCGAGTTTACCCCCCAACTTTACCCATTTCCATCCTTGCGGTAACCTCTTGTCATCTTTAAAAGAAAACAACTCTCTCAAAATCGCGCCCGACATGGCTTCGGCTGCTTCTTTCTGCAGAAGCGCCGCCTGCCGCATTTTTTCGATCTCGGATATTTTGTGCTCAAGACGACCGACTATTTCGTTTCGTTCTTCAACCTTTATTGGGATCGGTACTCTGAGATTTACAAGCTTATTGATATCAGCCCGTGGCATCCTGCCTCCGGTTGAATGTTTTATCGTATAACGGAAACGTTGCACGACCTATATAATATGTTAAATCGCAGTGTTAGCGAA
>CAYVMK010000290.1:0-3725 GCA_964452445.1 uncultured Desulfonema sp.
AGGGTGTATTTATTTAAAGTCTTCTTATATGACCTTTTGAAAGGGGACGAAAAAGGAGGTTTACGCATTTGGTATCTAACAAAAGAAATAGAGGTAGATTGGGAAGACGGTATCAGTCTTGCTGAAGGATACTCAAGTGCCGGTCAATGGCATTATTATAAGATACAGGAAGAGCGCGAAAATTTGGAGCTTACAGTTCAAATCTTAAAAATATTGGGAGAACCAGAATCTAAGATATCAGAGCTTATTATTTCTACAAGAGTACAAAAGAAAGAGCTTGAAAGAAAAGAATATGTTACAGCTGATTATCCTACTATTGGTTGGCTCCCTAAATATCGCCCAAGTGATGACTCTCTAGATATTGCTGGTGTATTGCGTGAAGAAGGACTTGGCGTTGGTTATCTTTTCGGTAGCAGGGCTAAAGGAACTGCAAGAGACGATAGTGATTATGATATTAGTGTTCCAGCCGATAGGTTTGTTCATCCTCGGATAGCAGAAGGAGATTCTCGTGTAGCGAGGGCTGCAGCGCGAATAAGCCAGATTACAGGTAAGAAGACCGATCTTAGTTTTGATACGATGAGAAATATAAAAGCAAAGGGAGGGAAAAAAATCAGCAGCTCTCCCGTTAATTCCTCCCGCGATGAATCAGGCCGCGCATTGCGCGATCAAAACATAGCTTTGATGCGCTCCTTAATAGACGGTTCCTTTAAAGGCTACGACATCATCATCATAGCTAACACAACTGAAGATGAGATGAACGTCCAGCAGGAGCAGTTCGAGATCTTCCATAAGAAGCACGGCACACTGATCTTATCAGTTAATCTCCCTGTATCAGGCGGCGGCCAGATCATCGATGAGCTAAGAGCCTGGAATGAAGCGGAAAAACGCTTCCAGCAGCTTTATAGCAGCCAGTATCCTAATCAGACCTTAGACGGCCTATGGAAAGAAGGTAAAACCATCTGCTTCCTTCTAAATGCCGGTAAAGGCACCCGTTGCTCAACCCTTACCCAAGCAGAGAATAACTCCAGAGCTGCCATCAAACTCTCAGGTGATATTGAAGGTGAATCCGCGACCCTGTTGATGCTGACATACTTACAGGCTGCAGTTTACGCTTCTTCCAATAAAGGCGAAGTAGATGTTTTCTATGTCTCTCAGTTATGTATCCCAGCCAGAGATTTTACCAATGTCGGCTCAACCAATACTTTACTTACCAAATTCGGCCAGGAACTGGAGTCTGTGAATGACCTGACCAAGGTTAGGCTTAAGGACTTAGGCAGATACAGAACTGATAAAGACAATAATATCCTGGAAAATATACCTAAATACGGCAAGCTTCCTACTGATGTAGAGATGCAGAATGAAAAAGAAGCTTTTATAGCAGCTAAGTCCCGTGATGAGAAATTCTTCTTCTCCTTGGGTTCTCATAGAGTCAAGCGTTCTCTCTTCATGGCCTTCAAAGAATACTTTGGCGATAGGATCTACAATGAATCCGGCATTAAGCTTGAACCTCCGGATTTTATCAAGCCTATGATCATGCTCTTAGACGGTTTAGAGAAATTATCCGATCCTGCCCAGGTAAACAGTATAGAGGCTGCCTTAGAACTCATTCCTGCTTTAAAGACAACCGATGAAAAAGCTGCCAAGCAGAGGGTAGATGTAATCAATATGTATTTAAGATATAAAGACGTCCTAGGCGCTCCCCGTTCCTGGATTGGCCTCTTTGGTATCGGCAGCCAGGTATATTGGTGGAGATACAGGACTCCGCTCTCGATCTTAGGTAACCAGCTCTTAATGATACAGGATCTAGCAGGGGAAAGAATAGACTTTGATGAGGATAGCATAGCGCTTAATCCTCGCGGCCAAGATTCTCTTACTCCTGATATTGTTGACGAAGCCAGAGTTATGCGCGCATTAAGAGGCATAGAAGAGACTCCGGTGATCAATTCTTACTTGGGCGCTGAATACGTTAACCACGAAGGTATTATTACATCAACCAATGCCAAGATCACTAATGAGATGATGCTTAACGGCTTTACCTTAGGCGGCGTATCTGTCCAGGGATCTGTCATATTAAATTCTAAAGTTACTACTGGTTCAAGAATATCCAGAAGCGTAGTTGAAGGATATAAAGGTAAAGTTACTTCAGAATATAGCTTCATCGAGAATTCCACGATAGTTGACTTAACCTCGATAAAAGCTCTTATTTATAACGTTATTGAGCCTAAAACACTGCTTGCCCAGTGGAGCGCTTATATCGATATCTTCAGGCCTGATATCCATGATCCCCGTTACCCTCAAGGCCAGACCAGGACAATATTTAGCTTCTATGTAAATGGAGATACAACAGATAACGATGAAGCGGTAGCCAAGGCATTAGGCTTATATGCTACCTTCAAGGCTTTAAGGGAGCTGGCGAATAAACCATCTGAGAATCAGAAGATAAAATCTCATATAGAAAATAAATATATTCCATCATCCAGCCCCATCTTTACCAAGCGCGCTCCGGGAACCTCCAGCCTTGATAACGTGGAAGAACATTTCTTCAATAAGTTAAGCACGAAATTGGGTTCTCAGGCGCAATTCTTGCCTGAAGATGCCGTAAATTACTTTAAGATGCATTGGGGGGTTGATGATAAGGATATGGAGAATATCTATTTAGGCATTAAGGAACCTGCGACCTTTAAAGAGCGTTTGATGTATATGATCACTAATAATATGGTAGCTTTTGTTATTGATGACCTGACTAATCGTCAGGCGATCAATAAAATAGCAGTTGAATATGGTTTAACCAAACTTCTCAGTGATAATTCTGATGAATATCTTTATCCAAGGTTTGATAACCTCAAAAATCCTTTAGGTATCTTGGCTTTTTCTCACACCCTCTATCGTAATAAAGGCCAAAAAGAGAATATCGGTATTATTTCTGAACAGCAATTTGTCGAATTATCTAAGAAGGCCGCTGACGCTAAAAAAGCTGTTGAAGAAGCAAAGAAAAAAGTTACTGCTACTTCTAAGGAGGCAGAAGACTTGGAATTAGCTGAAAAAGAAGCAAAGGCTAAAGTCAATCAATATGTTCCGTTCTTTGCGATCCATCTTTCGCAGAAGATTTGGGATGAATATAAATCCAACAAGTATTTTATTACTCAAGTCCTTTTCCATGAATCCGTAGAGTATATCATGGGTTCTCCCGAAAATATCACTCCTCATCAATTAGGCGTTATCCTTGAAATGTATTTCTTGAGCCACGAAGGCAAGAAAAAGGGGGTAAGCGACCTGAATTTCTTCTTCCTGAGCCATGCTGTTAAAACCAGGAATACCGATTATCTTAACAAAATTGTCCGCGAGTATTATCTTGAGCGCGATCCTACATTAGGAAGCTTCTATGATGTTATTTGGGAACTTTTAAGAGGCACGGATATCGAACTTAGATACAAAAGAGAAGAATATCTCAGAAGTAAATTCAGACATTTTGAGGTTCATGGTAAAAAAGCCCCCGCTACCTTTAACTACGACATGAAGGAGCATGAAGAATTAGAAAAGCTGTATAAGGGCCAGGGAGACAAAAGACTTGTTGAAAAAAGGGTGCAGAATCTTATCAATTCCAATAAAATAGGTAAGACTCATAATGACCTGTTAATGCTTTTTGAGCAGCAGAAGATCTATTTTCGGATAGATGAGAATAATAATGAGTTCTTCTAACAAACAAACCCAAACACACCCAACAC
>CAYVMK010000291.1:0-3725 GCA_964452445.1 uncultured Desulfonema sp.
AGACGGCAAAGTAAAAAACTCATTATGCAAGGCGCGCGAATCTTGAGGAATGAAGCGTACATGTTGGTACGCTGCAATGACGAAAGATGAAGCGGAACACAGCAGAATGACTTTTTACGAAGCCGTCAATATTTAACCGAAGCAGATAACGATCTCTCCTGCAGCGGCATCAATGGCTGCTGTTGCATTCAGGGCGGCAAGAAGCGCTTTTTCGCTGTCTCCCGGAAAGATACCCTGCTGCATTCCGGCAAGCCCCTGCAGTTTGGAAAATCTGACAACAACTTTTCCCGGGGGTTTTTCAGATGTAATACAAACGGTCCTTTTTTCTCCGGCGGCATCCATTGCAAAATCGAGAAAGAGCCATACGAGTGTTTCCAGCAAAAAAGGGTTTGTGTTGATGATAACCGGATCGGGCATCTGATCCGGTTCAAGGCTTATTCCGCGCATTAACGCTATTCTTTCCGAAAGGCCTGAAACAAGCTTTATTGCTTCACACAAATCAACATCACAAACCGATTCATCGGCACTGTGAGCAAAACTGTTAAGCCTTCTTATAATCGCATCCCCTCTCTGAACCTGTTTTATAACTTTTCCGGACACGGTTTTAATTCTTACGGGATCAACCGGCCTTCCCTTTTCAGCCATTGCGCAGAGATCTTCCAGAAGCCCGGCGTTTTCATTTATAATCGCAAGCACATTTTTTAATTCGTGCGAAATAGACGCCGTCATCTTTCCAAAAAACTTCAGGGCATTTTCGCCGTTTATATCCATTCTTGATGTCACGGCCTACGCCCTTTCCTTATTAATAAGAATCTCTTTCATTTTCCTTATAAGCTCGTCGATGTTAACCGGTTTAATCAGGTAATATTCCGCGCCTGATTCGCTTGAAGCAGTCATAAAATCATCTTCCGATCCGTGGCCGGTTATGAAAATATATTTTAAAACCGGGTTTATCTCTTCCAGTTTTTTCTTAAGTTCAATTCCGCTGATTTTCGGCATCTTGACATCAAGAACGGCTATATCATACGTTTTTGATTCAACGCTTTTTATTGCCGCCTCCCCGGTTGTAACCCAGTCCGCTTCTATATCCCTTAAAGAGAGCCGTTCTGCAAGAGTTGATACAAGCTCCTTCTCATCATCTACCAGCAACACCTTCATCGGTTTTTTTCTCCTTCTTCTCCACCTTCAGCGGTATGGTGACAATGAAACTCGAACCTCTGCCCGCCTCGCTTTGCACGCCTATGTTTCCACCCAGTTCCTGAACAAGGCCGTAAGTGATGGAGAGACCGAGGCCGGTTCCGCCATGTCTTGTTTTGGTCGAAAAAAACGGCTCGAAAACCCTTTCCAGATCCGCTCCGGGTATCCCGCAGCCGTCATCGGTAAAAGTTACGGATACCAGGTCGGCGCCTTCATATTTTGCCGTAATATCAATTCTGCCGCCGTCTTTTACGGCAGCAAATGCGTTATTGACGATATTAAGAAAAATCTGCTGCAGCTTCCCCCTGTCGCTCTCAAATTGCGGAATATCTCCGGGAACATTTACAGAAACTGCTATACTCCTGTATTCCGCCTCTTTGGAAAGAAATCCGAGGACATCCCCTATCACCTCTCCAAGATTTATCGTCTGAATCTTGACATCCAGATGCCTTGCAAAATTCAACAGGCGCTTTGTAATGGTGCCGCACCGGTCAACAGAAGTAAGCGCCGAATCGACGAGATCAATCAGTTTCCGGTTTCCTTTAAATTCGTCCTTTATTGTGAACATATCCTTTATAAGACCGACCTTTTCATTGATAACCGCAAGCGGATTATTTATTTCATGAGCAACTCCCGCAGCAAGCCGTCCTATGGAAGCCATCTTGTTCGAATATTCAACCTCATGCAGCATCATTATACGCTTCTGGTCTGCAATAAGTATTCTGTTCACAAGGTATGTTGCAACACTGAGGACTACAACGACTATAATGGTTATGCTTGCAATAAGAAATCCGATGAGCTGAAAGCGGGTTTTCTGCCACGGTTTCATCAGTTCACTCTTTTGCTTTACGATCATAAGAATAAAAGGCGTGTCATGGATATGGGCATATCCTATTACAAGCTGTTTATTGTCAGGGTACTCTCCTTCGTACACGCGTGTTTTGGGAGAAAAATCAGGAACAGGCAGTGGTATCCTGTCCAATACCTTGCCGTAATCCCTTGAAGGTGTCTGGAGAATGCCGCCTTTATTTACCAGAAAAGAGTCGCCCTGACCGCTCACTTCAAGATTGGCAAGAAGCTCATTGAACCTGTCGGTATCAATGGTAGCCCGGAGAACATAAAAGGAACCGTTCGGAAGGTCGTACCTGACCGCAACCACAATATGGGGGGTTCGCCGGAAACCCATGAAAACATCGCTTACATTTACACCTTTGTCTGTAACGTCTTTGAACCACCCCTGATCACTGTAGTCGATGCCTTCAAGCTTATAGGGTCCGGCATAGGTTCTCTGGCGTCCGGTTGAATCGATAACGCCAAGATCCACGAAACCTCCGAACCCTTGTTTTAAATTTTCCAGGATCCCGGAAAGCCTTTTCGGATCAAGCAATGAATTATAACTGTTATCTCTTACTATAAAATCAAGGGCGGATCTTCTCTGGGCTAGAAAAAATGAAACCGTACGCCATGTGTTTGAAACAAGCTGGGCGGTGCGCAGAAGAACCTCAGACTCCACCGAATGCTGCGTAACCCCATAATCTATCAGGGTAATAGATATGAGAGGTATCAGTGCAACCAGAGAGATCAGCACAACCGCAAGCTTCCATATCCGCCTGAAATTAAAAAGGTGTTTGTAAGGACCTGCCGCAACATCCTGATAATCCCAGAATTTCGGTTTAAGCTTTTCGAGAATAGTCATATACCATCCAAAGCAGCGTTATTATTTCTGAGCCTCCCGGACATAATAGCACAATGCATTATGCTTTGGCTACTTATTTGCCAGATTTGGGTGTGCGACAAATTTATGAGTAGATTTTCACGCCGCATTGCCTCCTGATAAATCCGTCTGCCAAAAAGTTCCGCCGTGCAGACCCAACCTTTCCTGTTTATTTCGTCTGTCAATAATGATATATTTTTACAAATTCGAATCGTTGCATCTTTCAGTTTAATTCTGTCCGGTTTCTGACAACCTGAAACCAGGAACCTGAAATCATAAACCAGATTCTCAATTATGGAGGCATTATGAAATTCGAAGCTCACCTGAAAGAAACCGTTGTTCTTGATCCTAAAAATAAAACTACAAGGGCGATTCCAAGCGAAATAAGAAAAGATCCTCTTACAGGCAGAACATCAAGAATCTGTCATTTTATGAAGCTGAAATGGGAAAAACCGGATTTTGAGAAGATGATCGCCGGTACGGAAAAAGTATGCCCATTCTGCCCCGATAAGGTTTTAAGCATCACTCCGTACTTTGCAGAGGAACTCATACCTGAAGGACGTCTCATATCCGGAGATATGGTTCTTTTCCCCAATATAGCTCCCTATGACAGTCTTGGCGCCGTGGCGACATTCGGGAGCAGGCATTATATTCCGATGACGGAGATAACCCCTGATCTCATTGTAAAAGGATTCCGGCTGGCATTTGATTTTTTTAAAAGAGTCGAAAATTTGAAACATCCCGAGTCCGTGTATCATATTATGGCTCCTCGCTAAAATGTATGGGTAATCCGGCTTGGAATATGATAGAGATC
>CAYVMK010000292.1:0-3724 GCA_964452445.1 uncultured Desulfonema sp.
CCGTGACCGGCATAAGGAGCCGTAAGCCGTGACAGGCATAAGGAGCCGTAACAAACCAGAAATGTAACGGTTATTTTGTAACGGCTCCTAACGAAAGGATCAAAAAAAGTACAGATTATTTCGTAACGGCTCCTAATCAGGAGAAACCCTTTAACTTTTCATTTCCCGGGACCATTATGAAAAACCAAAAATTCTTATGTTTAAGATTATGCGGCCTGCTGCTTTCTGCTTTTCTGATGCTGCATGCCTGCAGTTCCCGCACGGTTGCACCCGAGTCGGCATCATCGCCTGAAAGCATGAAAAATGTTCTCGTGCTGCCTTTTAAAGATATCTCTGCATTGTATGGTGAGGAGAACAACATGCGATGTCCGGTGTGCGGGAAGGTGTTTCTGACCGGAAATGTTGCGGAAGGCGCAGATGTTATTATGACGAAACATCTTATCTCACTGCTTAAAAACCGCACAGATTTTAAAATTATATATCCCGGTGAAGCCGGGATGCTTTCGAACGGTTTTAATACCGGAAACGAAAACATGCCTTCCGAGGTCAAAAAAATAGCCGAAAACGGACGATTACTTGGAGCGGATACCGTCATAGTCGGACATATATACCGTTTCAGAGAGCGGGCCGGAACAAGCTATTCGGTTGAATCGCCTGCTTCCGTTGCCTTTGATCTGCATTTCATAAGCGTATCCGACGGACGTGTTGTCTGGGTAGGGCATATGGATGAAACCCAGCGTCCGCTCAGCGAGAATCTTTTTGAGATAGGCTCTTTCATTAAACGGAAAGGAGAATGGGTTGCTGCCGAAGATCTGGCGACTTCGGGTCTTGAGAGCATGCTACGGATATTTTTCACAAAATGATTGTAATACCTGCAGTAGATATAAAAAACGGAAAATGTGTAAGGCTCCGGCAGGGAGAAAAGGACCGCGAGACGGTTTTTTCGGATGACCCGGCTGCTATGGCAAAAAGATGGGAGGATGAGGGGGCTGAATTAATCCATGTTGTTGACCTTGACGGGGCCTTTGAAAAAAGTCCCCGAAACCTTCCGGCCATAAAAGAAATATTATCACGGGTAAAAGCCAATATACAGATCGGCGGAGGGATAAGAACCGAAGAGACAATCGGGATGTTTCTTGATATGGGCGTTAAAAGGGTTGTTATCGGAACTGAGGCTCACAGGAATCCCGGACTTGTAAAAAGTGTCTGCAGGCTCTATCCGGGAAGAATCGTGGTCGGAATTGATGCCCGGAAAGGGCTGGTTGCAATAGAGGGATGGACCAGAACAACGGATATGAAAGCCGTAGATCTTGCAAGGATTTATGAAGATTGCGGAGTTGCGGCGATTAATTTTACGGATATATACAGGGATGGAATGGAGACAGGGCCTAATCTTGAAGAGACCCGCCTCCTCGCGGAATCGATATCAATACCAGTAGTTGCATCAGGCGGTGTTTCAACAATAGAAGATATAATAAACATACTTTCTCTCGAAAGCTGCGGAGTTGTCGGAGTTATCACAGGCAAAGCCATTTACAGCGGAACACTTGACTTTAAGGAAGCTGTCGGAATTGCCGGAAAAAAACAGGCAAACAATTCTTATTAATCATAATCAAGATATTCTCAAAATATATTGACATAAGTTGTTGCGGTGATTAAATTAAAAGTTTAATCATGGAAATGGTTTTTACGGCTTATCGCAGGTCATTATAATTCAGTTCATTATATAAAAATTTGTCTGGAGACCTTTGAAGAACATCCGGTTTCGGCTAAGCACAAGAAAGGCGATAATTAAGGCTTATGTTCATGGTTTATAGTTCATGGTTCCTGGTTAAGAGAAAAAACCAGAAACTACAAACCAGAGACCAGAAACCAAGTCTTTAAATAAATCGGGCAAAAGGGAGTGTTATTCAAAGGTCTCGCAGATAGCAGATTGTTGATAACCATCCCTATTATTAAGGACCTTCCGTTGTCAGGTGTTATTTCTGTTCCATAAATTGGAGGGTGCTCTTCTTGGCGTTTTTTATTCCTGAAGAAAAAATTACAGAAATCAAAAATGCGGCGGACATCGTGGATATTATTTCCGGGTCTGTGCTGTTGAAAAAATCCGGGAGGAACCATCTCGGTTTATGCCCGTTTCATGCAGAAAAAACGCCGTCTTTTACGGTAAGCTATGAAAAACAGATATTTTATTGTTTTGGATGCGGCGCCGGGGGAAACGTCTTTGCTTTCCTGATGAAGAAAGAGGGGCTGACATTTCCGGAGGCGGTTAAATATATTGCCGGAAAATACGGAATTGATATTCCGGCAGAATCTATGACACCGGAGCAAAAAAAAAGAATAAGTGAAAAAGAAAGTCTGCTTTCTGTCAATAAACAGGCTATGGATTTTTTCTGCAGTTCTCTTTTCGAAGGCAGTTCAGGCAAAAGGGCGCTTGATTATCTTAACAAAAGGGAGATATCTGAAAAAACCATCCGGAATTATCATATAGGGTATGCCCCGGAAGGCTGGAATACTCTGTACAATTATCTGACTAAAAAAAAGATACCGCCGGGACAGATTGAAAAAGCCGGATTGATTATTCAAAGGAGCAATTCGCCGGGTTTTTACGACCGTTTCAGAGACAGGATAATTTTTCCCATATTTGATCCAAACTCACAGGTTATCGGTTTCGGAGGCCGGGTCATGGACGATTCGCTTCCAAAATACCTTAATTCGCCTGAAACGGCTGTATTCAGCAAGAGCCGCTCTCTGTACGGTCTTAATGCCGCAAGAAGCGAGTGCAGGACTACGGAAACCGTTTATATCGTTGAAGGCTACTTTGATCTTCTTTCTCTCCATCAGCACGGGATGAGAAACAGCGTAGCCACACTGGGTACCGCCATTACCCCTGAACATGTGCAGATGTTAAGGGGAATTATCGGGAAAGACGGCAAATTCATACTTGTTTATGATTCGGATGATGCAGGCATAAAGGCGGCATACAGGAGTATTGAGATATTCGACAAGGGATATGCAGATTCAAGGATTCTGGTGCTTCCTTCAGGATACGATCCTGATTCATACCTTGTAAAGTATGGCGCGGAATCTTTCAGGAAAGCTGTGTCAGGATCTCTTGGGGCAGTCTCTTTTTTGATAAACGGCGCGATAAAAAAACACGGTTTGTCTGTCGAAGGAAAGATCAGAGTTATCTCGGAGCTGAAAACCGCTCTTGCTTCAATAGCGGACGGAGTTGCGAGATCTCTTTATATAAGGGAACTTGCTGAAAAAATTGATATTGATGAATCCGCAATTCATGAAAGAGTGAAAGACACGCGGGCAAGCGGGAAAAACAGGGGAACTTTATACGGGTCAAACGGAGGCGGCATTACGGCGGACAGGGGGGCGGAAGGCTCCGCTGGATGGAATAGTTCTGCGTCCGGCATGGGAAAAGGAAGCAGGCTTGAGCGGCAGATAATAGCTATGATGCTTCAATTTCCCGAAATACTTCCGGAAATAATAAAACGCGATGTGTTGAACAATTTCACTGATGAAGTTTTAAAATCGATGGGAAAAGCCATCATAGAAAAAAGGCGTTCACGGGAGATGAAAGCGCCGGGTGTATTACAGGACTTTGATGATGAAGAGAAAAACCGCATAGCGGCCTTTCTTGCTATTAACGAAGAGGCATGGACAAGGGAAGGTTGCATAAGGCTGATGACACAGTTTGAATACAGCCGGAAAC
>CAYVMK010000293.1:0-1681 GCA_964452445.1 uncultured Desulfonema sp.
CTACTTCGTGTTCTTCGTGGTTTTATAAGCAGTCCGCTTCAGACGGATTATAAAACCACGAAGAACACGAAGTAGAAAATTATATGTAAATGTTTTTAGCTCTCTTTGTGCCTCTGTGCCTTTGTCCCTCCGACCCTTCTTTATACCCTGTTTATCATTGCAGCCATATATCCCGCCCCGAATCCATTATCAATATTCACGACAGCGACATTTGAACTGCAACTGTTAAGCATCGCAAAAAGCGCTGTCAGCCCTCCGAAACTGACTCCATAGCCTACGCTCGTCGGAACGGCGATAACAGGCCGGCTCACCATTCCTGCCACGACGCTTGGAAGCGCTCCCTCCATACCGGCGACAACAACCAGAACGGAAGCGTCGTCGATCATTTTTTTATGATTAAAAAGCCTGTGTATCCCGGCAACTCCCACATCGAAAACGGAATTCACTTCATTTCCCATTGCTTGCGCCGTGATATATGCTTCTCTGGCAACCGGAATATCGGATGTGCCGGCTGAGAGTACAAGTATCTTTCCGCGTCCCTGCTGCATGGAAATATTCTTTTTTTTCAGCACAATCATTCTTGCATCTTCGTAGTAAACTGCGCCGGAAAACCTTGAAAGCACCGATTCCGCTTTCTCATTATCCGCTCGTGTAACAAGAATGATTTCCTCCTGGGCCGCCATCTTCTCCATTATTCCGGCAATCTGTCCGGCTGTTTTCCCTTCACCGAATATGACTTCCGGAAATCCTTTTCGAAGTGAACGATGGTGATCCACGTGGGCATAATCTATATCTTCGAGATGTATATGTTTAAGGGATTTTACGGCATCTTCAACGGAAATGCTTCCGGATGAAACGCCTTTAAGGATTTTTTCAAGATATTCTTTATCCATATTATTGCAGATCCTGCTCAACGATTTTTCCGGGTTGGGAAGCCGCCCCTTTTGAAACAGCAGGTTTTCCTGTGTTCTCCGTTTTCGGCTGCTGCGCCGCCGGAAGGGTCATTTTTACCGTCTTCTTTTCAATCTCTACAATCTGTCTTCTGATCGAATCTATTTTATCTTCAACATCTCCCGCAAGGCGGTTTAATTCATTCTGATAACGTTTCTGTTCGTTCTTAATGTATTCCATGTCTTTTTTGTCAGCTTTTGATGCAGATATTACGTTGATATCATAATGAAGTTTTGCGAGATCATTTTCGATTTTACCGAGACTTTTTGTAATGTCTGTAATTTTTTGTGATAAACCGGCCTCCATGCCTTTGACTTTATTTGAAACCGCGGATAGATCGTTTCTTACCGCAGAAATCTGCCTGTTCATTTCCGTAATTGAATTTGCTACTTCTGTTTTTCCCGCTTTCGTTTCCTTCATATCCTTCGCCGAGTTCTGAAATTCGGTTCTAAGCGCCGATGTCTTCTTTTCTAATGATTCTTCAAGCTTTGAGTAAAGTGAAGAAAGCTCAGCGGTTTTTTTATCGATATCCTTCGACAGATTCTTAACTTCCATGGCGCCAGAGTCATGAACGCCTGTAATCTTGTTTTTGATATCGAAATAGATGATCAGAAGCAGAATGACTATTATGCATGGGAATATAATTGAAAGAATGGTGATCTTCTGATTCAGTTTTTCGATGCGTAGATCTTTCTCTTCCCTGATAAAAGCATCGGAATGTACCGCGTCA
>CAYVMK010000293.1:1691-3718 GCA_964452445.1 uncultured Desulfonema sp.
ATGGCTCAATTACCACCCTGCGCGGCGGCATGGAGTGGCTGTTTTACAGAAAGCCCGACTAAAAGAATCGGAATGTACCGTGTCAATATTGATCTTAAATTCATGTGGTTTTTTCTCTTCCATATTATTTTCTTTCTTAATTAATTTTCGACCAAGGACTCTTATTCCCATTCAATGGTAGCAGGCGGCTTTGAGCTTATATCATATACTACCCTGTTTACCCCCGCAACCTCGTTGATGATCCTGTTTGAAATCTTTCCCAGCAGCGAATGAGGCAGTTTTGCCCAGTCGGCGGTCATGGCATCCCTGCTTGTAACCGCCCTTATTGCGACAATATTTTCATAGGTGCGCTGATCACCCATGATCCCGACGCTCTTTAAAGGAAGCAGGATCGAAAAAGACTGCCACAGCTTCCTGTAGAGGCCTGCATTTTTAATCTCGGAAACCAGAATGTCATCGACCTCCCGCAGAATTGATAGCCTTTGTTTTGAGACCTCTCCTATTATCCTTATGGATAGTCCGGGTCCCGGAAAGGGCTGTCTCCATATCATATCTTCATGCAGCCCTATTGCTTTGCCGAGGCGTCGCACCTCATCCTTGAACAAATACTTTAAAGGTTCGACCAGTTTCAGTTTCATGTTTTTCGGAAGTCCGCCGACATTATGATGGGATTTTATTACGGCTGTCGGGCCGCCGAAGGCGGATCTCGATTCGATGACATCAGGGTAAAGCGTGCCCTGCGCCAGAAATTCCACGCCCTTTATCTTCTTTGCTTCAGCTTCAAAAACCCCCATGAATATCCTGCCGATTATCTTGCGCTTCTTTTCGGGATCTGTCACTCCTGCAAGCCCTTTTAAAAATATGCTTCCGGCATCGACAAATCTGATATTGATATTGAGATTCCGGGTCAGGGTCTTTTTCAGCTTTTCCATTTCATTTTTTCTGAGCAGGCCGTTGTCGACAAAAATACAAGTAAGACGCCTTCCTATGGCTTTATGAATCAGCATTGCAGTTACAGATGAATCGACTCCTCCGCTCAATCCGAGTATCACTTTTTTATCTCCGACCGTTTCCCTGATTTCAGTTGTCGCTTTTTTTGCAAATGATTTCATCGTCCATGAATGCCGGCATCCGCATATGTCAAAAAGAAAATTCTTAAGCATTTCCTTTCCCAAAGGTGTATGCTCCACTTCGGGATGAAACTGCAGGCCGTAAAGTTTTTTGCTGTTATGGACTATCGCGGCTATTTTGGTGTTCTCCGTTGAAGCTGTGACGATGAAGCCTTCAGGCAGTTTTCTTATGGAATCTCCGTGGCTCATCCAGCATTTCGTTGATCTGCCGGTATCTTTGAGAATGCCTTCCTGTCTTTTTACGCGAAGCTCCGCAAAACCGTATTCCCGTTTTCCGGCTCTTTCAACGCTTCCGCCGAGTGAATGGACCATGAATTGCATTCCATAACAAATCCCGAGAATGGGAATGCCGAGATTAAATATCTTCTTATCTATCCTGGGGCTGTTTTTTTCGTAAATACTTGATGGTCCGCCTGATAATATGATCCCTTCAGGATTAAGATTTCTAATTTCACCGATATCAATTGCCGGCGGTTCGATCCTGCAATAAACGAGATTTTCACGCACTCGTCGCGCTATAAGCTGATTGTACTGGGATCCGAAATCTATTATCAGTATCATATACGTCATACCTTTTATTATAGTAGTTGTTCACAGATTATAACACGGACAAAGGTACGGAAACACAAAGTGTTTTGTTGCCTGAGGATAAAGAATATGTTAGACACGGAACAAAATGTCAACTCAATTTTGACGGTTTCGTAAAAAGTCATTCTGCTGTGTTGCGCTTCATCTTTCGTCATTGCAGCGTACCAATAAGTACGCTTCATTCCTCAAGATTCGTGCGCCTTGCATAATGAGCTTTTTACTTTGCCGTCTGAATTATGACTTTTTATGAGTCTATAAATTTATAGTATAGGAATTTGCATTTTGGCCGCAGATGAACGCAGATTTTAG
>CAYVMK010000294.1:0-3688 GCA_964452445.1 uncultured Desulfonema sp.
GACCTTGTTCTTGAAATGCGCGAGGTCTCGGCAACAATTAAAATTCTTGATTCGGCTCTTTCGGAAAATGAAGAAAAAATAAACAGGGTTCTTCTGGAAATTCCCAATATCCCTCATTCTTCTGTTCCGGAAGGAAAAGACGGTTCGGATAACCGGCTTATAAGAACCTTTGGGAAACAGCCTGAATTTAAATTCGAACCGAAACCTCACTGGGAAATCGGCGAAGAACTTAAAGCGCTTGACTTTGAAAGGGCTTCAAAGATAACCGGCGCCCGCTTTCCTCTTTACATTGGAGCCGGCGCAAAGCTTGAAAGAGCATTGATCAATTTTATGCTTGAAACGCATACGACTCAGCATGGTTACACAGAAATACTGCCTCCGTTTATCGTCAACAAACAAAGCATGACAAATACGGGGCAATTGCCTAAGTTTGCTGAAGATCTCTTCAAGCTGGAAGGTTGGGATTATTACCTGATACCGACAGCCGAGGTGCCAGTGACAAATATTCATCAGAATGAGATACTGGATGAAAGCATTCTGCCGGTTTTATACACCGCTTATACTCCATGCTTTCGCTCTGAAGCAGGCTCTTACGGAAAAGACACAAAAGGCTTAATAAGGCAACACCAGTTCAATAAGGTAGAACTGGTAAAATTTTCAAAACCGGAAACTTCTTATGATGAACTTGAAAAACTTTTAAACGATGCGGAGACTATTTTAAAACTCCTCGGGCTTCCCTACCGGGTTGTATCTCTCTGCACCGGAGATCTCGGCTTTTCTGCCGCAAAAACTTACGATATTGAAGTATGGATGCCTTCTCAGGGCGTTTACAGGGAAATATCATCGTGCAGCAATTTCGAAAATTTCCAGGCAAGGCGCGGAAACATCAGATTCAAAAGAAAAGGGAAAAAAGGAGCTGAGTTCGTACATACATTAAACGGATCAGCGCTGGCTGTAGGCAGGACCTTTGCAGCCATACTTGAAAACTGCCAGCAGGAAGACGGTTCTGTTATTATTCCCGAAATATTAAAACCCTACATGGGTGGTCTGGAAAGGATATCATCATGAAGCCGGAAGATTTTCCGGATGAGATCCGGCCTTTCATAATACCGGAGCATAAAGGAAATCTTGTATATAGATGCTTGGGGTGCGGCAGGGAATACGGGATTGAAAAGCTGTTATATACCTGCACCGACTGCAATAAAGTCCTCCTGCTTCATGATTTGAATTTTGACCTGTTAAAAAGAATCCCGGGAGATAAATGGCAACGCATATTCGACTACCGCAGGATGACCAACATTCCGGCTTTAAAAGGCATATATCTCTACCATGAGTTTATCGGGCCGGTTATACCGCTTTCTTCCGTGATATACCTTGGCGAAGGGCACACGCCCCTTATTGAGGCCAATTCGTTCCTGCAGGAAAAGGCCGGCCTGAGATTTTTCTTCAAAAATGACGGTCAGAATCCAAGCGCTTCTTTCAAGGACAGGGGAATGGCCAGCGCATTAAGCTATATCAATTTTCTTGTGAAAGAAAAGCTTATTTCGGATGTTCTTGCTATCTGCGCATCCACAGGCGATACTTCGGCATCAGCCGCTTTATATGCGTCCTATCTCCAGCCTCATATCAAGTCCGCAGTTATTCTTCCGCATAAGAAAGTGACACCCCAGCAGCTTTCCCAGCCTTTGGGGAGCGGCGCTTCGGTTTTCGAAATTCCAGGCGTTTTTGATGACTGCATGAAGGTGGTTGAAAGTTTGTCCGAAAAATATAATGTTGCTCTCCTGAATTCAAAGAATGCCTGGCGAATTCTCGGACAGGAATCTTATTCCTATGAGATTGCTCAGGATTTCGAGTATGATATGAGTAACAAAGCCATATTTGTCCCTATCGGAAACGCAGGAAACATCACGGCAGTATTAAATGGATTCATAAAATTTTACGAGACAGGCATTATAGCTGTTTTGCCGAAAATAATCGGCGTTCAATCAGAACATGCCAACCCGGTGTTCAATTACTACAGTGAACCGGATGCCAAAATGCGCAAATTCGTTCCGGTAAATGTTAAGCCGAGTGTCGCTCAGGCTGCAATGATAGGCAACCCGGTTTCAATGCCGAGAGTAATCCATCTTGTCGATACATACAACCGACTTGCAGGAAAAGAAAATGTCTTTTTCGTAGAGGTAAAGGAACAGTCCATTATGGACTGGCAAATTACAGCAAACCGCAATGGGCATATCGCATGTACGCATGGAGGTGAATGTCTTGCCGGACTTGCCGTTGCTCTTGCCTCCGGTTTGGTCTCTTCAAAAGAGACCGCCGTATTGGATTCAACAGCCCATGCCCTTAAATTTTCAGGATTCCAGGAGATGTATTTTGAAAATACATTTCCTCCCGGTTATGAAGTCTTGCCGGACAAATCGCTGATTAATTTTCCGGTTTTAATACACCCTGAAGGTCTGAATAAAGTTCCGGCGCCAGGAAAACCATTAAATGAAAAAGATCTTAGTATATTTGTAAAACGTGTTTCAGATGAAATTGCCGGTTTGCTTGATCTTAAAAAAAAGTAGCTATTCAGCCACAGATTCACACAGATGAACACAGATAGATTTAAATACAGTAGCTATTCAGGATCCAGAAGCCGGAATAAAAAGGAAACCTGCTTTGGTTATGGTGATACTTTGCCAATGTTCAACTTGAAGAAGTTGGTAAGTTGCGGTAGACTACATTGTTTCTATTCCGGATTCTGGCTCCTGAGCAGTTATGATAATAAAAGAAAAAATATCAGTGATGATCAGCGTAGATCTGTGGCGGTGTGATTACAAAAGAAAGATAAACATATGGCGGCTTAGAGGAAAAAAGATGAATAAAAAATGGCTTTGTTATACCGGATTTATTGTTTTTATATTCTGCCTCGCTTCATGCGCAGACATTGAATTGTTAAAAAAACAGGAAGAAGCTGGCAGGCTTGTCGGAGAAGCCTACATGAGTCAAAATGATTACACCGCAGCTCTTAACGAACTTCTGAAAGCTGAAAGAACATATACCAATGATCCTCATCTTCATAATGATCTTGGTCTTGTTTACATGGCAAAAGATCAGCTTCTTCTGGCAATTGAACACTTCAAAAAAGCAGTTGATCTTAAACCTGATTATGCTCCTGCCAGAAACAATCTCGGAACGGCTTATCTGGCAATGAAAAACTGGGATTCGGCAATTGTTTGTTTTAAAGAAGTCTCCAGAGATCTTTTGTATGCAACCCCTCACTATCCCCTGACTAATCTCGGATGGGCATATTACAACAAAAAAGAATTTGCTTTGGCCGAACAGTTTTACAGGGAAGCATTAAAGATTGATCCGAATTATCCAATTGCATTACGCGGATTGGGACTTACTTGTCTTGCAACCGGAAAACCGCGTGATGCGGTTAACTTCTTTGAAAAAGCGGCAAAATATTCCCGCTTTCCCGAACTTTTCCATGACCTTGCCGGAACTTATGCGATTTTAAAGGAATATAATAAGGCCGTATTATTTTACAAAAAAGTCATTGATATTGCGCCTGAAAGCCACTTGGCTGTTGAAGCACGAAAGGAAATTGCACGGATACAGAAAGAACGCTTAAATTAGGCCGCAGATTTTCGCCGATAACTGCAGGCTGTAAGCTTTAGTACCTTAGAAATAATTTTCTGCG
>CAYVMK010000295.1:0-3684 GCA_964452445.1 uncultured Desulfonema sp.
ATTTGCCGCCATCGGCTTTGTCAGCGTGCTGGCTGGGGCGGCCAATACACCCATTGCCGCCAGCATCATGGCGGTTGAGATATTTGGTCCTTCCGTAGCGCCCTATGCCTGCATCGCTTGTGTTATCAGTTTTCTCATGACCGGACATAGAAGTGTTTATCCTTCGCAGATCATTTCCATGAAGAAATCGCGGTCAATCAATGTAGAAGTGGGTAAGGAAATCGGCAGCGCTCGGGCAAAATACTTTCCAAGAAGCAAAAGCCTTATATCGGTAATAACGGAAGAACTCAAAAATATTTTTGATACAATCAACAGGCCGCGGCATTGAATGATGAAGAATGGGGAAAAACACGATAAAAGAGGCTATGGACCGGTGAAAATGATTATTTTCACTGACCTGGACGGCAGCCTGCTCAACCATGATGATTATGCCTTTGCCGGCGCCCTCCCGACGATTCAGCGGATCAGTCGGTCGGGAATTCCCTTGATTATCGTGACGAGCAAGACTCGCAGAGAGGTTGAACATCTGCAGGGTCTTATGGGAATGGATAATCCCTATATTGTCGAAAATGGGGGAGGTATATTCTTTCCCGCCGGCTATCGCGGATTCCGCATCAGGGAGGGGCGACGAAAATCCGGTTATACCGTGATTCGATTGGGAATATCATACATTAGAATACGCAGATTTTTTGATACGATCCGGCATCGGTTCAATGCGAAGGGTTTTGGCGATTTATCGATTGACGACATTTCGAAGCTTACAGGGCTTTCCAATGAACAGGCTATCCTGACAAAAATTCGCGAATTTACGGAACCATTTCTGATAGAGCGGAATGAGGATTTGCCTTTGTTGGCCGCAGCGGCGAAGGAGCAAGGCATGAAGGTCACCCGGGGAGGTCGCTTCTATCATTTGATCGGCATCCAGCAAGATAAAGGAAAAGCGGTACTTATTATTCAAGATATTTTTCGTCGGACCACCAAGGACAGCCTGATTTCCATCGGTATCGGAGATAGTGAGAATGACCTGCCAATGCTTCAGAACGTGGATATTCCTGTCTTGATTCCGCACCCGATAAGAGGATACCTCGATGTCCAATTACCACGACTTGTCAGGGCCGAGCGGCCGGGATGCAAGGGATGGAATGATGTTGTGGGGAGGTTGCTTGATGAAATCAAGACAGGTGATTAAAGAAATTTTCAAAACAGCATTAAATTCCTCATTGCCTGAAAATCTATTCCGCAATAGTATTAGATTTAAAGATGAAATCCTCTTTATACGCGACAGAAACTATCCCATAGACCGGGAAAGAGGCATCTATGTCTTCGGCAGTGGTAAGGCAGCTATACCGGCAACCAGAGCGATGGAAGATATGCTGCAAGACAATATCGCGGACGGAGTTGTTGTCTCAAACTATGACGATCGGTCTCTACGTCAGGTTAAAGTTTTTGTAAGCGCCCACCCTGTTCCTGATAAGAGAAGCCTCCAGGCGGCAGACCTTTTGATGGAATACTTTGCCAAGCTGTCCCAGGATGATTTTTTTATCTACGTACTTTCCGGCGGCAGTTCCTCGCTTGTTGAAAAGCCAATTCCGCCACTTACCCTCCAGGATATTCAGGACGCGACCAAGATTCTTCTCCAGAGAGGAATGACCATCGGTGAGATGAACGTCCTGCGAAAGCACCTTTCCCTCGTGAAAGGTGGGAAATTAGGACAACTAACGGAAGCGAAAGGCGTGGTTCTTGTCGTTTCTGACGTGGTGGGCAATGAGCTGGAAACAATCGGCTCAGCTCTTCTATACTACGATAAGACAAGCTATCTTGATGCCTATGATTTATCGTGCAGGTACGGTCTCTGGGACAGATTTCCTGCTGCTGTAAGGCATGTGATCGAAAAAGGACTTTCCGGTGATATTGAAGATACACCAAAACGTCCCAAGCCGAATATCGAGCATTTCATCATCGGCAGTAACATGAACGCCTTGGAGGCAGCCAAAGAGAAAGCAGAGTCGCTGGGATTGGAATGTCATATTATGACTTCGCGCCTCCGCGGTGAAGCGCGTGAGGTTGCAAAGGCCATAATCTCCATCGGCGAAGAGATCCTGATGACGAAGAATCCCTTTGATCCGCCGGTTTGCCTTCTCTTTGGCGGCGAGACCACGGTAACGGTCCGCGGCAGAGGGAGGGGGGGAAGAAACCAGGAGATGTGTCTGGCGGCATTGAAAGAAATCGCTAACCGGAAATCGCTCCTGTTTCTCAGCGCCGGTACGGATGGTGTGGACGGGAATTCGGATGCGGCAGGCGCTTTAGTGGATCATCATACATATGCAGATGTCCAGAGACGCGTACTTCGGATAGACGACTACCTATATCACAACGATTCCAACAGCCTGCTTGAACAGACAGGGGACTTGCTTATTACCGGCCCTACGGGCACAAATGTAATGGATATAACGATCCTTTTAATCGGAGGTGGTGATTGATGACAGCTTCAGCGAGATTTTCCACGGCATTACGACAACCGGTACGCGAACTGATTGAGCATTTGAGTTCCGCCGATATTGTCGTCGGCGTTCCTTCATACCACAGCGGCAGCTCGATCGTGCATGTGCTTAAGACTATTATCTCAGGGATTGAGCGTTATTATCCTGATCGGAAGGCTCTCATTGTGGTCTCGGACGGCGGCTCCACTGACGACACACGGGAACTTGCTAATTCCGTAAATCCTGAATCTTACAACATTGAATGCACTGTCCTGATATACCGCGGCGTCCCCGGCAAGGGCTCGGGACTGCGAGCCGTTTTCGAAATTGCCTCTTTCCTGAAGGCAAGAGCTGTGGCCGTGTTTGATTCCGACCTGCTCTCCATCACACGGGAGTGGGTCAAAAACGTCCTTGATCCCGTCATTGAAGGCTATGACTATGCTGCTCCGGACTATAACAGATATAAACTGGATGCAACCATTACGAACACCATTGCCTACAACCTGACAAGGTCCCTGTACGGCCAACGGATACGTCAACCGATTGGCGGCGATTTCGGCATCTCACCTGCCTTGATCAAACATTACCTGAACCAGGATGTGTGGGAGTCTGACGTGGCCAAATTCGGCATCGATATCTGGATGACCACATCGGCAATCGTCGGAGGGTTCAGAATATGTCAGGCAAAACTCGGCGCGAAAGTACATGGCGAAAAAAATCCTTCAGCCGACTTAGGTCCTATGTTCCGTCAGGTAGTCGGGACTACCTTCCAGTTGATGGAACAATATCAGGACTACTGGCTGCAGATCAAAGGCTCCAAACAAGTGCCGTCCCTGGGATCGTTTGTTGGTCAGGAGGCGCCCCCTTTCACTGTTGACCATGATGATCTCTTTGAGTATTTCAAAATGGGTTTCAGTAATTTCGGCGGGGTATGGCATAATATCATTGAAGAGCAGGACTATAAAATCATTGCCGATTTGTCCCGCGTCGGCAGCAGCAAACAATTTCTGTTGCCCATAGATACCTGGGTCCGGATCGTATACCGGTACGCAGGCGCCTTCCACGCAACACCCCGGCAGCGCATCAAGGTACTGGATACCATGATCCCCCTCTATTACGGACGAGTAGCTTCCCTGGTCAACGAATTAAGAGATAAAAATGCTCAGGAAGCGGAAGAGCATTTTGAAGCGCAGGCTCAAACGTT
>CAYVMK010000296.1:0-3683 GCA_964452445.1 uncultured Desulfonema sp.
GTCCGCGGTATAACCGATCCCAAAGTTATTTTTGCCATGCGAAAGGTTCCGCGGCACCTTTTTGTGAGTGACGCTTTGATGGATCAGGCTTACGGCGATTTTCCTCTTCCGATCGGCGAGCAACAAACTATATCGCAGCCTTATATTGTCGCTGAAATGACTCAAGCCCTCAATCTGAACAAAGAAGACAGGGTTCTTGAAATTGGTACAGGGTCCGGTTATCAGGCTGCGATTCTTGCTGAAATAGCTTTTCGTGTTTATACAACGGAAAGGATTCATTCTCTTTATGTAAAGACCCGTAATCTTTTTGACAGGCTTCATTATCACAATATCGTGACGAAATATTCCGACGGATCACTCGGATGGGAGTCTGAAAGCCCTTTTGATGCAATAATAGTTACGGCCGGTGCGCCTGATATTCCAAAGGTTCTTGTGAGCCAGCTTGCGATGGGCGGACGATTGGTAATTCCTGTTGGAAATCAATATACCCAGGATCTGATCAGGCTTTACAGGGATGAACGGGGTATTCATAAGACAAACCTCGGCGGATGCAGGTTTGTCAAGCTTGTCGGGGAACATGGATGGAGGGAAGAATAAACGCTTCTCAGCCTAGCACCTTGAATATCCGCAGGCGCAGCAAACGATGCAGCCTTCCTGATGAGTGATAACTCCGTTACATTCAGGACAAACCCCTATCATTGCCCCGCTTTCGATTAAAGAAAAATTTGTTTTGTTTTTGAGCACCCTTGCAATTGCATCAGGACATGACAGAACCATTTCTCCGTTCTGCCATGCAGGGGAAGGGCATCTTATTCCGGTCAGCTGTTTAATAACGGACTCAACTTTTATGCCTGACCGTAAAGCAAGCGATATAAGACGGCCTGCCGCTTCAATTTGGGATGATGCGCATCCTCCTGTCTTTCCCATCTGGGCAAAGACCTCGCACATTCCCTTATCATCCGAATTTATTGTGACGTACAATTTTCCGCATCCTGTCTTGATGCGTTCGGTAGCGCCGACTGTGCGTTCAGGTCGAGGTCTGGGGGCAATTTTAACCGGATCTTCATTTTCCGCTCCGATACTTAACACTTGCTTATCACGGCTTCCGTACCGGTATATTGTAACTCCCTTGCATCCGTTCTTGTGGGCAAGCAGGTATACTTTTGCTATATCCCCACGTAAAGCGTCGGAGCGGAAATTGACTGTCTTTGAAACTGCATTATCGGTATATTTCTGGAAAGCAGCCTGAATTTTTATATGCTGTTCAGGTGATATCTCGTGAGATGTTTTAAAAAGAGCTTTAATATTATCCGGGACTGTTTTTATATCCTGAATCGACCGGCCTTCTGATAGGTCCTGTATAAGATTATTATAAAATCCCTCTTTTTTTGCAATCTCCACAAACAGGGGATTTATCTCCGAAAGAGATTTTCCTTCAAGAACGCGGCGAACCTGAGCTATGGCAAATATTGGTTCAATGCCGCTCGACGTCCCGGCGATAATGCTGATGGTCCCTGTCGGGGCTATTGTCGTAGTGGTTGCATTGCGCATGTGTGGAGTCCGGGGGTTATCATAAATACTTCCTTCGTAAAATGAAAAGTTACCCCTTTTTTTCGCAAGCTCTGCAGATGCAATTTTTGATTCTTCAGAAATAAACGACATTACCTTTTCTGCTTCTGATAATGCTTCATCCGAATCGTAAGGTGTCCCCAGTTTAATAAGCATATCGGCAAACCCCATTACCCCGATGCCTATCTTTCTGGTTCCTTTGCTCATTTTTTCTATGCGGGGGAGAGGGTACTTGTTTATCTCTACAACATTATCAAGAAAATGGACTGCATCATGAACGGTTTTTTTCAGGCGGTTATAATTTATTTCCTTTCCCGAAACCATTGCCGACAGATTAATGGAACCGAGGGTGCATGATTCATATGGAAGAAGCGGCTGTTCCCCACATGGATTTGTTGCTTCAATATTTCCCAGATGCGGAGCAGGATTGTCATGGTTTATTCTGTCTATGAATATTACACCGGGTTCGCCGGTCAGCCATGCGGAATTTACTATCGAATCAAATATTTCTCCGGCTGAAATGCTTCTTGCGGCCAGTTCTGTCCGCGGGTTTATCAGGTCATACTCGGAATCTTTCTCAAGCGCATCCATGAATTTTTGTGTCAGTGCAACCGATATGTTGAAATTATTCAATGTGCCCTTGTCGTTTTTCAGGTTGATGAAAGATTCAATATCCGGATGATCCACCCTTAAGATACCCATATTTGCTCCTCTACGGGTACCGCCCTGCTTGACCGTTTCTGTCGCGACATCAAAAACGTTCATGAAAGAAACAGGGCCGCTTGATATCCCGGCGGTTGAAAGCACTATGTCCTTTTCAGGACGTATCCGTGAAAAAGAGAAACCAGTGCCTCCCCCGCTTTTATGTATCATTGCCGTATGCTTTAATGTTTCAAATATGCTGTCCATTGAATCTTCAATGGGCAGTACGAAACATGCCGCGAGCTGGCCCAGGCGCTGCCCCGCATTCATTAGTGTCGGTGAGTTGGGCAGGAACCAAAGATTGGTCAAAAGGGATAGAAATTTTTTTTCTGTTTTTTTTACATCGGAAGAAAGGCCAAATAATGAGTCGGCGGAAGCAATATGCTTTGCAACTCTTATAAACATATCTTCGGGAGTTTCTGTTGCTTTTCCATCTTTATCTTTTTTCAGATAACGTATTTCGAGAATTATTCCGGCATTATTTGAAAGAGGTATTTTCATGGCTGTCTTCAACTTTTATCGGTTGGGAATCTCTATCATAATTCATTTTTCATATGTACTATAAAAGCGTTGCATATCGGAGAAATGCTTCTCTGCCTGTTTAGTGTCAGATAAAAACTTCGTTTCAGGTTGAGACCTTCTACGGCAAGCGCTTTTAAAGATCCTTCTTTTAAGTCTTCCTCAACGGCTATGGTTGAAAGAATTGATACTCCGGCTTTATATTTTATCCCTTGCCTCACAGCTTCCGTGCTTCCCATTTGCGCTGAAATGTTAAGATCATCGATTCCGTATCCTGTTGCATTCAAATTCTGCTCGATGGATTTTAACGTACCCGATCCGCGTTCCCTTATAATAAACGGTTCGCCGATAAGCATTTTTAAACCGATGCTCTTTTTCTTTCCCCATTTGTGATCGGATGGAACGATAAGACGCATTTCATCGGCAATGAGAATTTCCTGGTGAATCCGTTTATCTTTTTTTTCCGCACCTACAACTCCAGCCTCAAGGATTCCGGAAAGAGTCTCATTGATTATTTTTTCGGTGTCTCCGATAACAAGCGAAACCTTTACATCGGGATAAATTTTTGTAAAAGACCCTACGATTCGGGGAAGGATATATTCACCCGGAATTGTGCTTCCGCCTATCACAAGACTTCCTTTCATGATTCCCTGAAATTCGGATAAAGCGCTTTTCATTTCCTCATGCAAAAACATGAGCTTTTTTGCATAAGAGTAGAGCAATTCACCGGCTTTTGTAGGAACCGCTTCTTTTGATAAGCGGTCAATAAGGCGGCAACCGAAATAGGATTCCAAATCTCTTATATGACTGCTGACCGTGGGCTGGGAAAGATAAGCGGTTTCACCGGCTTTTGAAAAGCTCTTGTGCTCGACGACTTTACAGAAGATGTTAAG
>CAYVMK010000297.1:0-3682 GCA_964452445.1 uncultured Desulfonema sp.
AACATTTCAGGGAAAATGGTAAGAACTGCAAATTTCATCCGGGAGCCGTTACAAACCTTCAGGTAAATTGACTTTCATTGTTTTTTGTATAACGTCAATATGTAAAACAACAGATTCGATTGCCGGTATAAGTAACTCATTATTTTTTTCGTCTATTACAACGTATATGTCATTGGCGCCTGTCTGAATTATGGATTCAACACGCCCTATATAATTATCATCGGATGTATATACCAAAAGCCCTATGATGTCATTCCAGTAGTAAGTGTCCTTTTCAAGTTCAGGAAGATCCGCCTTTTTTATAAAAAGCTCAAATCCTTTTAAATTATCGGCCGGAACCCGCGACTCTACCCCTTCAAACAATAAAAGGACAAAACGGGAATGGGGCGCCGACCATTTTACCCTGTAATCTTTTACCGTTGAGTCATTTGGATTTTTTACAAGGATCGTGATGCCTGATTTAAAAACAGAAAATGACTCTGCATAGGAATAAACCTTTACGGCACCCTGAATCCCGTGTGGCCCTGCGATCTTGCCAATTGAAATAAAACCATCATTAATCAATGGATTATTCAATTATTTCCAGAACAGTTCGTTTTTTTACCTTGGCGGAAGCTGCGCTTAAAATTGTTCGCATTGCCCTTGCAGTCCGGCCCTGTTTGCCTATGACTTTTCCCAGATCCTCTTTGGCCACTTTAAGTTCCAGGACAGAGGTTTGGTTTCCCTGTACTTCCGAAACTGTTACCTGTTCAGGATTGTCAACCAGGGCCTGTGCAATGTAATAGATCAGCTCTTTCATGGCTCCATCTCCTTTGCTTGTAGTTGCAGTTGAGGATAGGGGTGGAAAAAGAAAACTATATGGTTTCAGATTATCTTAAAAACCTTCCTTTTTCAAAAGATTTTTAACAGTATCCGTAGGTCTGGCCCCCTGATCCATCCAGTATTTTATACGCTCACCCTTGAGCGCAACTTTCGCAGGGTTCGCAACCGGATCATATGTGCCGACCGCTTCCAGATATCTTCCATCCCTCGGACATTCCGAATCGGCAATAACAATTCTGTAAAACGGGTTTTTCTTCGCCCCATGCCTTGCCAGCCTGATTTTAACCGCCATCTCTTAGTTTCTCCTTTAAAACGGCAACATTCCACGGCTGATGCCGCGCATGCCGCCTTTATTGATTTGTTTCATTAATTTCATAGCTTGTGCATAATTTTTCAAAAGCCTGTTAATATCCTGTACGCTAGTTCCGCTCCCCATGGCAATCCTTTTCCTGCGATTGCCGTTGATTATGGTATATTGCCTCCGTTCCCCGGGGGTCATGGAATTAATTATCGCCTCGATTTTTACCAGCTCCTTTTCGTCAACCTTGAGATTTTTAAGCTGTTTATTGCCGCCCAATCCCGGAATCATGCCAAGAAGATCGGTGATTGATCCCATTTTGCGTATCTGAACCATCTGGTCGCGAAAATCTTCCAGTGTAAACTGGTTTTTTCTCAGCTTCTTTTCAAGCTCAACAGTTTTTTTCTCATCAACAACGGACTGGGTTTTTTCTATAAAAGTCAGGACATCGCCCATTCCGAGAATTCTTGAGGACATCCTGTCCGGATGAAATAACTCAAGCGCGCTGAGTTTTTCTCCGACCCCGATAAATTTTATCGGCTTGTCGATTATCGCCTTGATGGACAAAGCGGCGCCGCCCCTTGCATCTCCATCCATCTTGGTAAGGATAACACCGCCTATATCAAGAGAGTCATCAAAGGATTTTGCTATGTTAACAGCATCCTGGCCTGTCATTGCATCCGCCACAAGAAGAATATCGGATGGTTTAACCGAATCCTTTATGCGGCAAAGTTCCGCCATAAGCTCTTCATTGATATGCAGACGCCCGGCTGTATCAAGAATGAGAGTGTCGCAGCCTTGCTTCTGTGCGGCGGTTCTTGCCTCAACACATATATCAACGGGATCCATATCAACGGTTGATTCGAAAGCAGGGACACCAATCTGCTCCGCAAGCTTTTTCAACTGGTCTATGGCGGCAGGGCGGTAAACATCTGCCGGAACAAGAAACGGCCTTTTGCCTCTTTGCCTTAAAATAATTGCGAGTTTTCCCGCCGTGGTGGTTTTTCCTGAGCCCTGGAGCCCCACAAGCATGACCGACGCAGGCATTGGTCCTGAAAGATCGATGTCCTGATGCTGCGATCCCATGAGCCTGGTAAGCTCATCGTTTACAATTTTAATAACCTGATGGCCAGGTGTCATGCTGGACATGACTTCCCGGCCGAGAGCACGCTCTTTTATGTCTGCGACAAACTTCTTAACGACTTTATAATGGACATCGGCTTCGAGAAGGGCCATCCTGACTTCTTTCATGCCCTCTTCGATATTCTTTTCGGTTAATTTCCCGTGCCCTTTGAGTTGTCTGAATATATTATTTAGTTTTTCACTTAAATTTTCAAACATGATTATACCATTAAATTAGGCCGCAGATTTTCGCCGATATCCGCAGATAATTATTTAGCTCTTTATATTTAAAATCTCTAAAATCTGCGTTCATCTGCGGCCAAAATGCAAATTCCTATACTATTTAATTAATTTAAAATCTTGAAAATAATTTTAAAATGATGTTATGTCAAGAATAATCGTAATTACATGAATAGCCGCAGATAAAGGGGCAGAGGCACAGAGGCGCAAAGCGAAAAGATGAATTCACAAGACAAAAGAAACATAACTGAACTGACAAGAGATGAGCTTGCACTCTGGCTTAATGAAAAAGGGATTAAAACTTACAGGGCGGTTCAGATTTTTAAATGGGTATATTTGAAACAGGCGGATACTTTCGAAGAGATGACGGACATCGGGCTTGAAATAAGAAAGCTTATTTCGCAGCACTTTACTATAGACCGCCTCGAAAAGAAGAAAATCGAGACATCAAAGGACGGCTCAAAAAAATATCTGTTTGGATTAGGAGACGGAAATCATATCGAAAGCGTACTTATTCCGGAAAAGAATCATTATACTCTATGCATATCAAGCCAGATAGGATGCGCCCAGGGATGCAGGTTTTGCATGACTGCACTGGGCGGCTTTGTCCGGAATCTTACAATGGGCGAAATTGTTTCCCAGGTGCGCGATATTCAAAATGATCTTGAACCCCTTTCTCTTCTTACGAACATTGTTTTCATGGGGATGGGGGAGCCGCTTGCCAATTACAGGAATGTTGTAAATGCAATAGAGACGATTATTTCAGATGATGCCGGCCTTGATTTTTCATCGCGAAAGGTTACGGTATCAACGGCAGGCCTTGTTCCTCTCCTTTACGATCTCGGCAGAGATACAAGGGTGAATCTGGCCGTATCGTTGAATGCGACCGAGAATAAAACCAGGGACATGCTTATGCCGATCAACCGCAAGTATCCCATTGAAGAGCTGATTGAGGCATGCCGGATATATGACCTGAAACCGAGAAACAGGATAACGTTTGAGTATATACTTATAAAAGGTATAAATGATTCTTCCGATGACGCAAAACGTCTCGCAAAGCTGCTCCGGCCTGTTAAGTCAAAAATAAACCTTATTCCTTTTAATGAGCATGAAATGAGCGAATTCAAGAGGCCTGAAGAAACTGCGATCAGAAACTTTCAGGAAATCCTGATGAATAAAAATTATACAACGGTAATCCGC
>CAYVMK010000298.1:0-3676 GCA_964452445.1 uncultured Desulfonema sp.
AGCGAAGCTTGCCACGAAGGCACAAAGACACAAATAGACACTTAGTGACTTCGTGACTTAGTGGCAAAGAGAAACAACAAACCAGAGACCGGAAACTAATAGGCACGGGAGAGCAAGGGGCAAAGGGGCAGAGGCACGGAAAAGCAAGGGGCAGAGGCACAAAGGCACAAAGTAAGATTTTAACCACGAAGAACACGAAGGCGTGAGGCGAAAGGCGGAGACCAAAACAATTATTTCATGGGGGGGGGGTAAAATATGTTCAGCATCGTAGAAAATGAAAATTCGGCAAAAATCAAGGTTATTGGTGTGGGAGGCGCGGGAGGAAACGCAATCAACAACATGATCTCCTCCAACCTGGCAGGCGTAAAGTTCATCGCAGCCAACACCGATTCCCAGGCTCTTGAAAGATCGATGGCTTCGGTCAGGATTCAGCTCGGGGAAAAACTGACCCAGGGGCTTGGAGCGGGATCTATCCCTCAAATCGGGCGCGAAGCCGCGCTTGAGAACGAAGAGGCAATCAGAAAAGCCCTTGAAGAGAGTCACATGGTTTTCATTACCGCCGGTTTCGGCGGGGGAACCGGAACCGGCGCCGCTCCTGTCATAGCCAAGATATGCAAGGATATGGGAGCGCTCACAGTTGCCGTCGTCACAAAGCCGTTTTCCTTTGAAGGGAAAAAGCGCATGAAGCAGGCTGAAGAGGGAATCAATGAACTCAAGAGGTATGCAGACACTGTGATAACAATTCCCAATGACAGACTGAGAGGCCTTGCTTCAAAAAGCGCAAAAGCGCTGGAAATGTTCTTAAAAGCGGATGAAGTTCTACTCCATTCGGTTAAGGGAATTACGGACCTGATCATGATGCCGGGTCTTGTCAACCTCGATTTTGCCGACGTAAAGACAACAATGTCGAAGGCCGGCATGGCAATAATGGGCATTGGAATAGGAACCGGAGAAAACAGGGCGGTTGAAGCGGCCGAACGCGCAATATCCCATCCGCTGCTGGAAGACATTTCCATCGCAGGAGCCAAAGGCGTTTTGATGAACATAACATGCAGCAGCGACCTCACAATGGAAGAAATGACCGAAGCTTCGGACAGAATTTACAAGGAAGTAGGCGAGGATGCCGACATAATATGGGGAACCGCCATAGATGACAGCCTCGGAAATGATATAAGGGTAACGGTTATAGCAACCGGAATCGGCCGGCCGGATGAGGAAATCAAACCGGAAAAAGAGGATAAATCCGTCCTGAGGGGAAAAGTGAGGAGCCTGACGATTGAAGACATGAAAAACGCCGCATTTTATGATGAACCCACTTTCATACGCCGGCAACAGGCCGCCGGCGAATCGGGAGGCGCCACATACAGGGGTTATAAGGGATTGGTTATAGACAACAGTGATCTTGATGTCCCGACTTTTTTAAGGAAAAAAGCGGATTAGACGATTAAATACGCAGGGTCAAAGGCACAAAGGGAAAGAAAGGATTCGAGGGGTCAAGGATTCAAGGGTTCGAGTGTGAAGAACAGGAAGGAACGTAAGGAAGGGGCAAAGGCACGGGAGAGCAAGGGGCAAAGGGTCAGAGGCACAGAGGCACAAAGCGGGAACCGGGGATCAGGGATCAGGAACCAGTGGCCATGGATCAGAAGTTACTAATAGTCTTCAGTCTATCTACCTTCGGCCTATTCATTTGAATCCTCTGTTCCCTTCGATATTCGACGTCCGATATTCGAAGTTCGATATTCGGCTTTACTTGAAACGATCAATCAATGTCATGGAAAGAAAACAGAAAAATAAAGCTTTTTTCGGATTCCGAGACAGGCGCCGTCCGGAAACAATGGAAAGGACATGTCAGGGTAGCCCTTGTCTATCCGAATATCTATGAACTCGGGATGTCAAATCTCGGTTTTCAGGCTGTATATAATCTTTTAAACGGGCTTGATTCTGTTCTATGTGAAAGGGCTTTTCTGCCTGAAACCGACGCAAGCCCCGTACAAACCATAGAATCATCGAGACGGCTTGCCGATTTTGATATAATTGCTTTTTCCGTTTCTTTTGAAAACGATTTTGCAAACATTCTTTCAATCCTCGAAAGAGCAGGACTCCCCCCGAAAGCCATTGACAGAGGAATCCCCCACCCTCTTGTCATGGCGGGGGGAGTTGCCTGTTTCATAAACCCGGAACCTGTTTCAGAATTCATTGACTGCTTTTTCATTGGTGAAGCGGAAGATATAATAGAGCGTTTCTTCGGGTTATATGAACCGGGAACCGGGAAAAAAGATATTTTATTGAAAATCGCAAGGAATCTGCCGGGCATATATGTTCCGGCATTTTATGAAGCATCATACAACAAAGACGGAACTCTTGCTTCATTTTATCCTGTCTCCCCCGACCTGCCTGAAAAAATCAATCGTGTTTATTTAAAAGATATTTCGACTATACACACATGCAGCGGCATTCTATCCCGACATACCGCCTTTGACCGGACTTTTTTAATCGAAGTATCGAGGGGATGCCCTCATGGCTGCAGGTTTTGCAGCACAGGTTACATTTACAGGCCTCCGAGATTCAGAACTGTTTCCTGCCTGGAAAAATGTATTGAGAAGGGAACCGCCATAACAGACAGGATAGGCTTTGTAGGGGCTGCTGTTTCAGATCTTCCTGGAATTATAGAGCTTTGTGGTATTGCCCAGAAAAAGGAAGCTAAAATATCCTTCAGTTCCCTAAGAGCGGATGCGCTTTCCGCAGAGCTTGTTTCTGCGCTTAAAAAGAGCGGGGTCAAAACCGCGACAATTGCTCCGGACGGCGGCTCACAGCGAATACGTGAAGTTATAAACAAGGGAATAACCGAGGATCAGATCCTGGCCGCAACAGAAACAATAGTCGAAGGCGGAATTCCAAATATTAAACTTTATTTCATGACGGGCCTTCCCACTGAAACCATGGATGATGTTGAAGAGATAGTAACCCTTTGCAGGAAAATAAAAAAACGTTTTCTTGCGGCAAGCAGGATAAAAAAACGGATCGGGCAGATCACGGTAAGCATCAACCCCTTTGTTCCCAAACCCTTCACGCCATTCCAGTGGGTTCCCATGGAAGGCCTGATGTCGTTAAGAGAGAAAATAACGCATATAAAAGAAGGCCTCAGGAAGGAAGCGAATATTCGCACCGATTCCGAACCGCCTAAAAGAAGTTATATTCAGGCTCTTATTTCAAGAGGAGACCGCAGGGTATCAGGCATCCTGTCGCTTGCGAACGCAAACAGGGGCAACTGGGCAAAGACATTAAAGTCTTCGCCCCTTGATCCTGCCTTTTACATTCACAGGGAAAGGCTTTTTGACGAATTATTGCCCTGGGACTTCATAGATCATGGAATTAACAAATCTTTCCTGATTAAAGAATATCAAAAGGCATTGCTCCGGAAGGAATCACCTCCCTGCCCCATGAATTCATGCGGCAAGTGCGGGGTTTGTTCGTAAATTAATAGGCTGAAGGTGTTTAGGCTAAAGGCTTTTAGTAACTTCCCACCACAGTCTATTCCCCTTCAGCCTTCAGCCTTTTCACTCTGTGCCTTTGCGCCTTTGACCCTTTGCCCCTTGCTCTTCTGCCCCTTGCTCTCCCGTGCCTTTGCCCCTTTCCTTACGTTCCTTCCTGTTCTTCACACTCGAACCCTTGAATC
>CAYVMK010000299.1:0-3665 GCA_964452445.1 uncultured Desulfonema sp.
TGTGTTGGGTGTGTTTGGTTTTTTGTGTAAGCCGCGGATAGATAAAGATGTGCTCAGGGAATACGGCAGAGGCATTATAGCCCTTTCGGCATGCCTGCATGGTGAAGTTCCGGCGCTTGCCGGCGAGGGGAAAATCGCCGAAGCGGATGAAGCCGCGCGTTTCTACCAGGATCTGTTCGGGGAGAATAATTTTTTTCTCGAACTCCAGCATAACGGGATAGATATACAGAAAGATATAAACGAAGCCCTTATCGACATGGGAAAGAGGCTTTCGATCCCCCTTGTCGCAACCAATGACTGCCACTACCTCGACAAGGAGGATGCCAGGGCTCATGAGATTCTCCTTTGCATCCAGACAGGAAAAACCGTCAAGGATCCGTCTCACTTTAAATTTGAGACCGATCAGCTTTATTTCAAGTCCGGGGAGGAGATGAGCTCCTTTTTTGCCGAAACCCCCGATGCAATTGAGAATACGGGAAAGATAGCGGCAAGATGCAATCTCGATCTTGATTTTAACAGTTATCATTTCCCGAAGTTCAATACTTCTCCCGGCCAGACCGAGGAGGAGCTTCTCGATCATAAAGTAAGCGAAGGATTTGCGAGGGCGCTGATTAAAATAAAGTCAAAAAATCCCTCTATGGATGAGGATTTTTACAGAAAGCGCCTGAATCATGAAATGTCGGTTCTTGTCTCAATGGGCTTTTCGGGATATTTTCTTATTGTCGCCGATTTTATTCAGTATGCCAGAGAAAACAATATTCCTGTCGGTCCCGGGAGAGGGTCTGCAGCGGGCAGCCTTGTTGCGTACTCGCTTGGAATTACCGGTCTTGACCCTATCGAGCATGGACTCATCTTTGAGCGTTTTCTGAACCCGGCCCGTAAAAGCATGCCGGACATAGATGTCGATTTCTGCATAAACGGGCGTGACAGGGTATTGAAATATGTTGTCGACAGGTACGGTGATGACCGGGTTTCCCAGATTACAACCTTCGGCTCAATGAAGACGCGGGCGGTAATAAGGGATGTCGGGCGGGCTCTTGATATCCCGCTTCGCGAAGTTGATGAAATAGCGAAGATGATCCCTGATGTTCTGAATATAAGCCTTGACGGGTCATTAAAACAGGAGCCGAGACTGACCGAGCTGGCCGGGCGGAAGCCGGAGATTGCGGAACTGATAGACATATGCAGGACGCTTGAAGGGCTGCCGCGCCATGCATCAACTCATGCCGCAGGCGTTGTCATAGCGGACAAACCGCTTGATGAATACCTTCCCCTTTACAGGGGCAAAAACGGCGAACTTGTAACCCAGTACGACATGAAACGGGTTGAAAAGATAGGGCTTATAAAATTTGATTTTCTGGGGCTTCGCAACCTTACCGTTATAGCAAACACTCTTTCTTTGATTTCAAAACACGGGAAGACTCCTCCCGATATGGAAAAACTCGCCCTTGATGATCCGGGCACATACCGTCTCCTTTCTGCAGGCGATACCACCGGGGTATTCCAGCTTGAAAGCAAAGGGATGAAGGACCTTCTGAAAAGGGTTATGCCTGAAAATTTTGATGACATAACCGCTCTTGTCGCTCTCTACAGGCCCGGTCCCATAGAAAGCGGGATGATAGACGATTACGTGGAAAGAAAGCACGGGCGGCGATCCGTCGAATATCCAGTTCCGGAACTGGAGCCTATCCTGAAGGAGACTTACGGTGTTATTGTCTACCAGGAGCAGGTAATGAAGATCGCGGGCGTTCTGGCCGGATATTCGATGGCTGAAGCCGACGATCTCCGCAAGGCAATGGGCAAGAAGAGCGCAGAGATCATGGCGGCGCAGAGGGAGCGTTTTGTGAGCGGAGCGATTGCAAACGGCGCGCAGAAAGAAGAGGCCGACAAACTTTTTTCCCTTATCGACAAATTCGGCGGTTACGGGTTCAACAAGTCTCACAGCGCGGCATACGCTCTTATTGCGTACCAGACCGCGTTTTTAAAGGCGCATTATCCGGTTGAGTTCATGGCCTCGCTTTTAACCAGTGAGATGAATTCCACCGACAGCGTGGTGAAATTCATAGCCGAATGCGGCAGTCACGGAATACCTGTTCTTCCCCCCGATATAAATGAAAGCGAAAGAGAATTTTCCGTAAGCGGCACGAAAATAAGATTCGGCCTTGTGGCAGTTAAGAACGTCGGCGAGGGGGCAATTGAGACGGTTATTGCGGCACGAAAGGAGAAAAATTTTTCCTCCCTGTTTGATTTTTGCGAACGCGTTGATCTGAAAAAAGTAAACAAGCGAGTCATAGAGAGCCTCATAAAGTGCGGCGCCTTCGATTCGACAGGCGACTACCGCTCCAGGATGACGGCTGTTCTTGATGATGCGGTTGAATACGGACAGAGGGTTCAGAGGGAAAGAACAGGTCCCCAGATAGGCCTGTTCGGATCTGCAAAGGAAAATGAAACCGCCCGGGATCTTCCACGCATGCCTGAAATAGATGAATGGGAAGAGAAAGATCTCCTTGCCTTTGAAAAGGAATATCTCGGTTTTTATATAACGGGCCACCCGCTGAATAAGCATGAAGAGCTCCTTTCCAAATTCACGAATGCCGATTCTCTTACGATTAAAGATATGAAGGATGGCGAAATTGTAAGATTCGGAGGAATAATAATAAATACGCGAATTATTCAAACAAGGAAAGGCGATACGATGGCGTATGTCATAACCGAAGATATGCACGGGAGCGTTGAAACCACCGTTTTCCCTTCCGTTTATTCCTCGGTCGGCGCACTCCTTGCCGGTGAGAGGCCTGTCATTGTCCAGGGCAGGATCCAGAAGGATGAAAAATCGCTGAAGGTGCTTGCAGAGGCCCTGGTTCCTCTTGAAAAGGCCGAGGAAATATGGACTGCCGAAATACATTTCAACATCGATGTAACGGTATCAGGCAGGGAATCCCTGTTAAAACTTAAAGAGATTTTGATGAACCATCCGGGAGTGACGAAAGGGTTTATCCATTTAAGAAATCCGGGTAAAACGGATGTGGTGATAGCCCTTCCCGATAACATGAAGATTAAACCGGGTTCCGGGCTTACAAGGGAAGTAAACGAATTCCTGGGATACGGGGCCGTTTTTACCGTTTGCGCCCCGGTCGAAAATCATACGAGGAAAAACAATAATTATTACAGAAAAAACGGAAAGGCTTAAAGAGAATATGC
Source organism: uncultured Desulfonema sp. (assembly GCA_964452445.1). Classification (GTDB taxonomy): domain Bacteria; phylum Desulfobacterota; class Desulfobacteria; order Desulfobacterales; family RPRI01; genus RPRI01. Next base: position 3,202 of record CAYVMK010000299.1, read on the forward strand.
CTGATGCAAAATACGGTATATACCCTGTTCTTCTTGCAGGCGGAACGGGGACTCGTCTCTGGCCGGTTTCAAGGGAGCTTTACCCGAAACAGCTTGTAAGATTCATCGGCGATTATTCTCTTGTCCAGAGCACCATAAAGAGGCTTGAGCCCGTTCTTGATATCGGCAAGGTAAGAATAGTTTGCGCGAAAGAGCATTTCCACGAAACCGCAAGGCATATGGAAGGAATAGGTGTCCGCTCAAACGGCAAGATCATATGCGAACCGTGCGGGAGAAATACCGCGCCCGCCGTTTTGCTTGCCCTCCTCGATATCCTGAAAACTGAAAAGGATGCGGTTATATGCGTCTTTCCAGCCGACCATGTGATAAAAAACATATCGCTTTTTCACGACAGGCTTAAGTCGGCCATAAAACTTGCCGAAGAGGGCTACATTGTCACATTCGGTATAAAACCCCATTACCCT
>CAYVMK010000300.1:0-3648 GCA_964452445.1 uncultured Desulfonema sp.
TTCGGCAAGAAGTATAAGATGTGACACTCCCTTGTTGTCCTGAGGAGTTTTGTCCGTAAGCTTTCGCGGGGCAATATAGCATTCGCATCCTATGACGGGTTTGATATCCTCCTCAACCGCCCTCAAATAAAATTCAAGGGCGCCGAACATGCTCCCGTGGTCCGTTACGGCCGCAGCATCCATACCGAAATCCCGCACACGGTCGAGGAGATGATTGATTCTTATGGCTCCGTCAAGGAGGCTGTACTGGGTATGAACATGAAGATGAACGAAAGAAGAAGATATACCTGGCATTATTCGACCTTATCCAGCTCAGTCGAGCCTGTAGTTGGGGGCTTCCTTGGTGATTATTACGTCATGAACATGGCTTTCACGCAATCCTGCTGCGCTTATCTTCACAAACCTTGCCTTTTCCCTCAATTCCTTGAGAGTCCGGCAACCGACGTATCCCATCCCTGCTTTAAGTCCTCCGACAAGCTGTAAAATATTCGCAGAGATCGAACCTCTGTATGGAACGCGCCCGACTATCCCTTCCGGAACAAGCTTGTCTTCCTCGGTCTGATCTCCCTGGTAGTACCTGTCCCTGCTTCCCGATTTCATCGCCTCAAGCGAACCCATTCCCCTGTACACCTTGTAGCTCCGACCCTGGAAAAATATCGACTCGCCGGGGCTCTCCTCCGTTCCTGCAAACAGCCCGCCTATCATTACCACGTGGGCTCCGGCGCCTATTGCCTTTGTCAGGTCGCCTGAAAACTTGATGCCGCCGTCCGCAATAAGAGGAACACCGGTTTTATCGGCAACCCTCCTGCAGTTCATTATTGCCGTTAACTGCGGCACTCCGGCGCCTGCTACAATACGGGTTGTGCAGATGGAACCGGGACCAATTCCGATCTTTACTCCATCAACTCCGGCTTTGACCAAGTCGCCTGCTCCCTTTTCGGTAGCAACATTTCCGGCAATAAGCTCGATATCCTTGAAGGCGCTTTTTAAAATCTTAACAGCCTCCATAACATTCTTTGAATGGCCGTGGGAAGTATCGATCAGAATAACATCGGCGCCTGCGCCCAGCAGTTTCTCCGCCCGTTCTTCCATGTCGGGACCGACACCCACTGCGGCTCCCACCCGGAGCCTCCCCATCCTGTCCTTGCAGGCATTCGGAAATTTTTTTATTTTCTCAATATCCTTGATTGTTATCATTCCTGTAAGCCGGCCCTTTTTATCAACCACGAGAAGCTTTTCGATTCTGTGCTTGTGCAAAAGCATTTTTGAATTTTCAAGTGAAATCCCTTCCGAAACGGTGACAAGATTATCCTTTGTCATTACATCGGATACTTTCCTTTCAAGGTTGGTTTCAAACCGCAAATCCCTGTTGGTAACTATTCCAACAAGCTGGGCGCCTTTCGTTACCGGCACTCCCGAAATCCTGTATTCCTCCATCAGCTTCAGCACTTCACGAACCTTCTGATCAGGATGAATCGTAACAGGATCCACAATCATGCCGCTTTCCGATTTTTTTACCTTATTCACCTCCATGACCTGGTTTTTAATGCCCATGTTGCGGTGGATAAATCCTATTCCGCCTTCTCTTGCCATGCTTATGGCGGTCTGCGCTTCGGTCACCGTATCCATGGCTGCGCTGACAATAGGAATATTCAATGAAAGGTTTTTCGTCAGTTGCGTAACCGTATTAACATCTTTCGGCAGCACATCGGAATAGTTAGGAATAAGCAAAACATCGTCAAAAGAATAGGCATCATCAAGTTCTGCTTTAACCATGAATTCCTCCATAACTAATATATCCAATATGTTGATTGCTGTATTAATCTTTATTAAAAAAATGCGTAAAACATTTTCCGGCAATAAAGATTATTTCCCCGAATAGCAGAAGGGGCTTTCTTTGGCAATGATTAAATTGCCTTTACCTTGACAAAGAAGCGGCAGGCATAGTAAAAAATATAATCATGATTATCGAAATTAATCCGGAAAATCCGCAGAAACGTCTTATAAGGAAAGTTGTCGAGGTCCTGAAAAAAGACGGCATCATAGCTTACCCAACCGACACATATTACGGAATAGGCTGCGACATAATGAACAAAAAAGCAATTGAAAAAATATACCTTTTGAAACAGAGGGAGAAAAACAGACCTTTCAGCTTCATATGTTCAGGGCTCAAAAACATCAGCGACTATGCCAAGGTATCGAATTATGCCTATAAGACCATGAAACGTTTATTGCCGGGGCCATATACATTTATCCTTGAAGGCTCAAAACTCGTACCCAAAATAATGCTGACAAACCGCAAAACAGCAGGAATAAGGGTGCCTGACAATAAAATCTGTCTTGCGCTTGTGGAAGAACTCGGCAATCCAATCATCTCTACAAGCGCCACAATGCCTGATGGCTCCGTTTTCGATAACCCATCTTTAATAAATGAATACTATCGCACAAGAATCGATATGGCAATAGACGGGGGGACTGTTCCGGGACAGCCGTCCAGCGTGATATCGCTTATAAACGACATCCCCGAAATAATCCGCGAGGGACTGGGAGATACTTCAACCCTATAAACAAAATCCTGACGGCTTGATAAAAATCAGATGGAAGGTTTCATAATATAGCCGACATAAAGCCCCGGATTCACGGAACTGTTAACAAGTTTTTTCATGGCTGTTTCCATGAAATACTCCATGAAGGAGATTTCGGCTTTTTTTGAATAAATTGCAGATACTTTTCCCTTTATCCCGCCCATACGGCCTGCCCATTCAATAGCATCCTCCAGATTTCCCATACGGTCCACAAGACCGCGGGCTTTTGCCTCCTCACCGGTAAATATGCGCCCGTCGGCAAGGGCTTTTACTTTGTTCCTGTTCATTCTGCGTCCTTCCGAGACCGCATCCACAAACTGCCGGTGAGTCTGGTCCACAAAATACTGGAGCACCTTTTTCTCTTTTTCGGTCATTTTCCGGACAGGAGATCCCATATCCTTGTATTCCCCGCTTTTTACAACAACAGGATAGAGCCCGATCTTGCGTAAAATCTCCTCAAAATTTGTAAAACCGATTATAACGCCTATGCTGCCTGTAATTGTTCCGGGACTGGCCATGATGCCGTCCGTGCCGGCTGCTATATAATATCCTCCGGAAGCTGCAATCGAACCCATGGAGGCAATGATCTTCTTTACTCCGACAGTCTTTCTGACCTCTCTGAAAATCTCCTGCGAAGGCCCGACAACTCCTCCGGGCGAATCTATCCTTAAAATAATAGCTTTTACCGAATTATCCTCCCTAAACCACTTGATATCCTGGACAATATCCTTGGCATCGGTAATTATGCCGGATATCTCAACAACTGCGACCTTCTCCCCGATATTAAAGTCGGAACCCCTGGTTCCAAGAAATATGAGTGTGGAAATCCCAAGAATCGCCGCGGAAAAAACCGAGGATATGACAAGAATGAAAAAAAGGTATGGATGCCTGCGTGAAAACATTTTTTCTCTTTAAATGAAATCTGAAATATCTATTAAAGCTAAAGCAGCATACCACGCTGCTTTAGCTTTTACGAAGCCGTCATCATAGACAAACCTGTAAAAAGTCGAAATTCGTACGGCAAAGTAAAAAGTTCATTATGCAAGGCTCGTGAATCTTGAGG
>CAYVMK010000301.1:0-3636 GCA_964452445.1 uncultured Desulfonema sp.
CCGGAGTTTCCGTGGAAAGCGGTATACCCCCTTTTCGCGGAAAGGGCGGATTATGGGAAAAGATCGACCCCATGGAATTTGCGCATATTGATTCATTCATGAGAGATCCGGCGAAAGTCTGGAATATTCTGATCAGAGAGATGAAGGATATCATCGACAGGGCCAGGCCGAATGACGCTCATAAGGGCCTTGCAAGGCTTGAAGAACTCGGGATTCTCAACATGGTTATAACCCAGAATGTTGACGGGCTTCACCAGATGGCCGGAAATACCGACGTTATAGAATTTCACGGGAACTTTGCATGGCAAAAATGCCTTGATTGTTCTAAAAAAACAGAAACTTTCAAAATCTCTCTTGATGAAATTCCGCCGAAATGCGCATGCGGAGGGATCTTAAGGCCGGACTGCGTTTTTTTCGGTGAAATGATACCGGCAGAACATCTTTTACGTTCAAGAAAAGCGGCTTATGAATGCGAGATAATGCTTGTTGTCGGAACATCGGCAGTTGTCCAACCTGCGGCATACATACCTGTAACCGCAAAAGAATCGGGTGCAAGGATAATTGAAATCAACCCCGAAAGCACCCCGCTTACCGGAAGAATAAGCGACTATATAATAAAGGGAAATTCCGGGAAAATAATAAGAGAAATAGTTGCCGAAGTAGAACGTCTCATATAGAGCATAAAAAATGTCTGAACTTGCAAACGGCTGGATAAAAAGAGTCTCAGTCACTCCCCCTTCCCTGAAAGACAACACTGCAGATGCAGACAGACTGGAAAGAGCGTTAACGGCCATTCTCAAAACGGAAATGGTCGATATCGACCTGTCCGTTCTTGCAGATCTCCCTGAGCTGCTCAGAAATGGTAACTATAATTTACGCTGCGTTCTTTTTAAAGATCATAAAAAATGGTGCCTTTCCGGAATATCCTCCGATGATACGAACAGGTTAACCGGCCTTGCGGTCGATCTCGGCACAACCACTGTTGTATTAAGATTAATTGATCTTTCAACCGGCCTTGCTTTATCTGAAAGCTCTTTCATCAATCCCCAGATATCAATCGGGCCTGATATTCTTACAAGGCTGCATTTTGCCGAAAAAAAGAACGGGCTTTATGAACTGAACAGGCTGATAATTGAAGGGTTGAACCGGGCCATAGCAGAACTATGCAAATCCTGCAAAATCGAACCTTCCGACATATATCTTCTTTCCGTGGCGGGAAATACATCCATGACCCATCTTTTCCTGGGACTTAACCCGCGCTTTCTCATCCGTGAGCCCTACATCCCCGTCACAAACAGGCCAGGCTGTATCAGTGTCCGCGAGTTGGGAATAAATAAATCCGCAAAGGTTTTTGTTTTCCCAAACACTGGCAGCTACTTAGGGGGGGATCTTGTTGCGGGAATCCTTTATTCAGGCCTGAACCGCAGCGAGAAGACAGCCATTCTTGTCGACGTTGGAACCAATGCCGAAGTTGTGCTTGGAAATAAAAACTGGCTGGTCGCCTGCGCAGGAGCTGCCGGGCCGGCCCTTGAGGGCGGAGTGACAAAGATGGGCATGACGGCAGGTCCCGGTGTAATCGACAGGGTTTACACAGACCCGGAAACCGGGCTCTTTTCCGTCGGCACAATAGAAGGCCTTCCCCCCAGGGGTATCTGCGGATCGGGAGTTATAGACCTTGCGGCGACTCTTTTTCTATCCGGGATGATAGACATACGCGGAAAATTTGTCCCGGAGGCATGTAAAGGAAAATTAAAGGAGAAGGACGGATTAAAGCGCTTCGTTCTGGTTCCGGCGGATGCATCGGCGGAAGGCATTGAGCTTTCAATAAGTCAGACCGACATTGACAGCCTCATAAGATCCAAAGCCGCAATGTACACTATACTTGAAACCATCTCATCTTATGTCGGAATCTCCCTTTCAGAGCTCTCCACGTTTTATGTTGCAGGAACTTTCGGCTCCCTCATAAATCCCCGCTCGGCCATAACAATCGGAATGATGCCGGATCTCCCCGAAGGAACATACAAGTCAATAGGAAACAGCTCCCTGGAAGGCGCCGCAATGATTCTTAAAGACTGTAGATTGATGGACGAGATCGATGCCATAAGAAACAGCATCACCTATATCGAACTGAATGTAAACCAGGATTTCATGAACCGGTTCTCGGCAGCCAGGTTCATACCTCATACCAATCTTTCGCTTTTCCCATCGCTGAAGTGAACCGGATTGAAGACTTTATCTCAAAGCCGGCAAAGGTGTCACCTTCTGATGGTTTTACCGCCGGCAGCTTCAGAGGATTTGATTTCGATGGCAACCTCAGCGCCGCCCAGAATCAAGTCCACCCCGGAGCCGCTTGCGGTTCGCCAAAAAGAGATCGGAAAATCGGAACGGCTGTAATGACTATACGCCCGGCATTCCTGAAGAATGAAATGTTCAAAGGCGCGGCCGATGCGCCAGTCGGATGTGTGTAAAATCTTCATGATTTTTCTTCCTTGTTTATTAAATCGAGATTTGCGGCTGATACCGTTATCCAGCACCTTTCTCCTGGAAATATGCGAGTTTGATCAGTTAAAAGACGAAATGCTCCGGCAGTAGCCTTCACCTACAAAGCAAGCATACAAGATTTGGGGCTACCGGATTGCGGTGGACATGGATTTGTCAAAGTTTTTCGATACGGTCAACCATGATGTGCTTATGCACCGGGTGGCCCGGAAAATCAAAGATAAACGCGTCCTGAAGCTGATCGGTAAGTACCTGAGAGCCGGTGTAGTGGTTAACGGACGCCTACAGGTCACCCGAAAGGGTGTTCCTCAGAGTGGCCCGCTATCCCCGCTTTTGGCTAATATACTTCTGGATGATCTTGATAAAGAGCTTGAGAAGAGGGGGCACAAGTTTGTCCGCTATGCCGATGACTTTCTCGTGTTAGTGAAAAGTCAACAGGCAGGAGTGAGAGTGTCTCGAAGTATCGAGCGGTTTCTCAACCGTAGGCTCAAACTCAAGGTCAATGAGAAGAAAAGCCGGGTGGCAAAAACGGATGACACGGACTTTTTAGGGTTCACCTTCAAAGGCGCCAAAATTTATTGGTCAGATAAGGCTTTCCAGCAATTTAAATGGAAAATCAAACGTCTGTCCGGTAGAAGCTGGTTCGTGTCCATGGAATACCGCATGGAGAAGATTGCGCAATATCTTCGGGGTTGGATGAACTATTTCGGCATATCGGAATATTATCGCCCTATGCCAGAAATCGATCACTGGCGCCGGCGACGGGTGCGCATGTGCTATTGGAAACAATGGCGCTATGTCCGCACCCGGGTTTGCAACCTTCTTAAAATGGGTACCCATCCGGACGTTGCCATTCCCATGAGTTTGTCACGGAAAGGCCCGTGGAAATGCGCCAGAACATTAGCCACGCAAACCGGCATGACAATTAAATGGCTAAAGGATCAAGGTCTGCTATCTGTCAAAGAACAGTGGGTAAACATTCATTACCCGACTACGGCCCGGTAATTTAAGTGAACCGCGCAGTGCGGACCCGCTTGCTGCGTGGTGTGGGGGCTGGGGGAGAAAAACCCCCGGCTACCCGATTCGCCCAGGCTTCAGTGATTGTCTGATCTTCTTGGGATCACGGCGCAAGTCCAG
>CAYVMK010000302.1:0-3631 GCA_964452445.1 uncultured Desulfonema sp.
CTACGGATCAAAATAATCAGAAAATATCGGTTAATTTATTCCGGAAATCAACACTTCTTGAAAACTCTAACAGTGTCTTCACTTACGAGAGCATCGTCGAAAGCCTTATAGATAACCGCCCGCGCGGCGCCGATTTCCTGGTCAATATACGAACTGGCATAACCAGACGTCTTCCTCGTTGCCTGATAATTTTCCAAGTCAGAGGTCTTGATATTTCGGACAATCGTTTCTCCAAAGACCTTGTTGAAGCTGGAAAGATTTATTTTCAAGGTTCCATAATAGGCTTTAGACTTAATCCTTTCCATGCGTAAAAACTCTTCCGTCAATTGATTGAAGGTCATCTTTGCTTCAGGCTTGATGTCAAGAATTCTATTTTCAACCTTTAATCCTTTTGTTTTTCCTTCCGCAGCCGTAGTGTCCGTAATGGAATATCCGCTTCCCTCTATCCTGCGAACTTGTCTTCCTCCTGGAAGACGGTATGAAATCCAATATCGGACCCGTTCTGATCTTTTGGCTTTGACAAGGTTCTCACCACAAGAACAAAGTCGATTACGCAAACTTTGTTTTTTGTGGCAAATCGGGCATTCTGCCAATACTGCCATTTTCATTTCCTCCTTTATTATAATTATTGCTTAACTTATTGTCCATTTTTACACTGTTTTCATTGGACACAACCGTTGACCTGGCGTTGACCTACTATTTATAACATACTGTAATTATATATTATTAATGGGATACGTTAGAATGGTTATGTAGTGGGCAGGCTGTCAAGATAGACATCCAAATCTCTCCTATCGAAAAGGACCCGACCTCCTATCCGCTTCGGTTTCACAGGGAATACAATAGTTGCCTTCGGTCCTATTCTGTTTCTGATGGTTTTAGATGCTATCCCGATATATCTGGCGGTGTCGTCGACCGACAACATCCTTGGCGTGATTTCCTTCTTTACTGTCTCTTGTCGCATGTTCCTCCTTGGAGAAAACTGCTTCCTCCTTTCCGCCCGTCCTGGGCGTTTTGTGTTGTTTTTAGTTAATATCCTGGCTTCTATTATGCTGGTTAAACTTCCCCTTAAAGCCTGGGCTTAAATCCCATGACCTTTTCATACTCTCCTATCATCGTCTCTCTTAATAAATCTTCGTGCTGTTTGGCGACAATCACGCTGTCGTAAAGAGACAGCCCTAATACGCCCTTATCCATCAGGCTCATCAGAATACTATTCATAATATTGCCATCAATATTTTGCAATGTGATGCCATAATCGGAGCAGATATACTCTGCTATGGGCTGATGTGCTTCCTTAAAGCGACTTACCATCCAGTCAAGTGGCTTTTTTTCATCAGGAAATGGAATTCTGCTGTCTATTAATTCATCTCTGATAGCGGACTTTGCTTCTGCTTCATCTTTCGCATTTATGATAACCAAGGAAGCGCACTTAAAAGCTTTACGATATTTATCACCACCGCATGCGATATAAGGGTCGTCCGTGTAATCAATCCCTTTCAGATGATACAGCATCCTGATATGATATGCCGAATAATCAATCTCAACCGTTTTGTCATTGTTGATGTGAATGCCCTTCCGCATAAGGTTCGGTAACCTCTGATATGTCGCTCCAAAGGCTCTGCCTCCCTTCTTAAACGATTTCCTGTTGAACACCCGATAAAGGATTTCCTGATTTAAGCTGAAATTTATGCGCAAAACATTTATACTCCTTAATTCAAATTCCTCTTGTAAGATTTTATCATTATTTCTTCTTGCGACTGCCATCTCTCTATATTTTTCAGCTAAAAACCACTCAAAATTAAAAATAAAATCTAAATCCCCAAATCTTTGTAAATCCTTGTCAATAGCCTCTCCACGAGATTCCATATCGGTAAAGGGATAAGACTTATCTATTGAATTAAATATTGTGATTGGTTTACTGGTAAAATTATTTCTATAATAATTTATTACTTTATTATCTGTATATCTTTTATGCTGGATATTTTTTATGTCATTCCCGATTTGCTCAACAAGTTGTAATGAGTTCGTTCCATCAAGTATTCTCCTGTATAGGTCAAACAGGAATTCGTAGCTGACTAACTGTTCTCCTGTTATGCTAACGAAAATGTAATGTTTCTTTACAAAGGCTCGGTATTTTTCCAAATCTTCGCGCATCTGCTTTGTTTGTTTATCGTCTCTGTAATCCACTTTAATTTTTTTTGATTTCTTCCTGCTCTTAACTTTAACCTCTTTATTCAATTCGATTAATTCTTCTGGTTCAGGCTTTTTGTAAAAGGTCGGAGTGGTTTTGAGGTCTCTCATAAATAAAATTATAAGTTTCGGTGAAGCCCACATCCGTGTCTGATTGCCTTTGTCTTTATCTTCATACCAGGACCTTCCTGCCTTTTGCTCGATATATCCCAGTTCTTTAAGACAATCGACGACAGGTATAAGGGTGTCATATCTGAAAATAAACTTGCCATATCTCGCAATGTGAACATAGTTGTTTCGGCTTCGTGAATATCGCACAGACACGCCCATTGAATTAGCCTTCCAGAGATTAATAAGAACCATTTTCAGGCATTGTTTCGCTTTGTAAGGTGATTTGAATATTTTTGATGAGGTTTGCTCGATTTCCGAGAATATTTTGCTTGTCAGCGCTTCGAGGCTTACGTCGTGTGAATTGAAAACATAAAGTTTAATGGCTTTATTAAGCCATTTTTTCTTGCCGTGGGACGCTTTTGCTTCTTCTGTCCATGTAATATTGTCTTCCTGAAAGTCTAAATCAAAGTGAACTGGGTATTGCGGTATAAACATATTTAATTCATAATCCTCCTGTTGCTATAGGTCCCCGTTTACAATAGTAATATCCGGTCTATTGTTTAAATATTCAAAATCCCTTTTTATCTTATCTAATTTACCTTCAATTTCTTCGGGTGTTAATCCCCCTTTATCTTTAAACATTATAAATTTCATTAACTTAACATCTAATTCATCACTTCTTGCTGACGCTGTGAACCCGATTTTATCCCTGTATTTTTCAAGTCGACATTCAAGCGAGGCATACAAATTCTGAATGAAATCCCCTTTTGTCATATTAAGTTTTTTAGCCGTCTTTTTCAGATTTTGATGTGCCAGTTCATCCATAATCACCTGAAATGGTTTAATGTTATCTCCCTTTTTCATTTTTCTTAATCCTTTCGGTTGAAGTAGAAAATCATCATCCATACAACACGAATATAATCATTAACTTGTGTTTGTCAATATTAACAAGTTAAATAGTTATAAACAATTTATATAGTAATCTAATGTGTAGTGAATATCGTCTTCACCTGCCAGTTCCCAGGGTGTCTACCTTTCCGATACCGCTTTGCTGTAAAAGACAGTCCATATCCGAGCAGGCTGTTCAGATTTCCATACTATAAATACAAGTGAGTTGGATGATGTGGACGGTCTGGACGGTCTTTTTCATAAATTTTAATTTTTCTCATCTTCTTCCTTCTTCATATATCTCTCAATTCTTAAGCGTTCTCTTTCATCATCGGCAATCTGTTCTGACATAGCCCCAAGAAAAGCGATTTCTTCCCAGCCAAGACCATCACACTCGCATAATTCAGCATCTTCCATCTCTGGCTCCACTGGTTCCTCG
>CAYVMK010000303.1:0-3621 GCA_964452445.1 uncultured Desulfonema sp.
GTTTCTGCACAAACAGGTGGAAGCCGGGAAAAGAATCCTGATTACTGGGGGAACGCGCACAGGCAAAACAACCATGCTTTCTGCACTGTGCAACTTTCTTCCAAAAGGATGGCGTATCGTCAAGATCGAAGATCCTTCGGAGATCTGGATTGACCGTGAAACCGTCCAGACGATTGAAGCTAGACCGCAGGCATTGGGAACGGAAGTAAAACCCTATACCCTTGCTGACGGAGTAGATGACGCTATGCGTATGTCCCCTGACTACCTGGTTATTGGTGAGGTTAGGGATGGAAAGGCAGGGCAGGCACTTTTCCGGGCATTAATGACAGGACACTCCGGCGCTTGTACCTTTCATGCTGACAACCCCAAGGAAGCGGCAAGCCGACTTGCAAACCTGTTGGGGTCTGACGCTGGCGTGCGAAAAGCGGATGCCAATCAAATGATTTCAGATTCAATCGACCTGCTTGTGCAGATCAGCATTCGCCATGAAACAAGGGTCGTGACCGACATTGCCAGTATTCGCAAGGAACTCAAAGGCGGTGATGTGTGGTTTGACCCAATCTATCAATACGATGAAACCAGCTCAGCAAATGATCTGCGCTGGAATCATTATGAAACAGAGAGTTAGAAAGGAGTAGCGCATGACGTATATCATCGGCATCCTGGTGGGGATTTTGTTCTTTGTCTTGTTTGCCCCGCCTTTAAGCAGTTTCAAAAAAAGCAAGTTCACCACAGCAATGGACGATATGTACTCCACGGAGCATATCAAAGAACTGTCCGAGATGAACCCGAATTCGTTGGAGTACAAGCTGGCTGCTTCCGGTTTGCACTGGAAACCCGTCACCTTTCGCTCGGTTACTATACTCGCTGCTATTGGGGCCACCCTGTTGATGTGGTCGTTCCTGCCCGGCATTCCTTCTATTGCGGTGGGATTACTGGTTTATTATGTACCCAATGCGTGGCTCAAGGACAAGATCAAGAATCGTGGACGCGAGATAGACAGTTTTCTGCCTTTAGCGATGAGCCGTATCAGCGCAAGCCTTTCATCCGGTCGCTCTGTTCCCGATAGTCTGGATAACGTAGCCGGGACTTTGGAACTGGAAGGCAACAATCCGCTTTCTCCTGAATTGCGCCTGACTGCTGCCGAACTCCGTACAAAAGACCGTGGCGAAGCCCTGATGAATCTTGCCAGGCGTTCTCCCTCAATGTCTTTGTCGAATTTGGCGTACATGCTGGAGGGATTTCTGGAAGAGGGCGGTAGCAAATACTCCGAGATCTTCTCAAAGAGTATTGAGAGAGTGGAATCTGTGCTGAATGCTCGCAACCGCACACGCGCAAAGGCCGGCGACGCTATGCTTTCTGCCAAGATCATTCCGGGCGTACTGGCTGTTGTTCTGGCATTTCTTGCTCAAAGCCCCACCACTCAAGCAAGTCTCCGCACCATCCCGGTGCAAATTGTGTTGGGACTCACGATAGTCCTCATGGTATCAGGGTATCTGCTCATGCGCTCCATGGTGCAGGAAGCAGCGTAGGAGGATAATATGGCGGGATTTATCGCATTATTAGGAATACTGGTAATGATCTTGGTGATCTTGCTGTTTCTGGAGTTCACTCCTGTTAGTTTTAGTTTCAAGAAACAGAAAACCCTGGTTGGCGTTATGGACGAGATGGATCAAACTGACGCAGACACAGTAGTGACTGGATTGCGCAAGACCTTGTTTCCTCTTGAAAAACCTGTCCAGAAGTATGCCGGACCCAAACTGCTCAAGAAGATGAAATATTCCCTTTATTGGGGACAAATGGGTGGCAAATATATCGGATGGACACCAGTCCAACTCGTCACCATGCGTGTTTTCTTTGCGATCATCGCAGGGTTGCTGGGTGCTTTTGTATTCAGAAATATGATGTACGTGGTTGTGTCTGCCTTTCTAGGATGGACATACCCGATGCTGAGCCTAAATGGTACTGCCCGGCGCACCGCCCGGACTTTTCAGGCACAGTTGCCTGAATATTTGCAGTTGGTGAACGGAAAGATGGCGGCTGGCATTTCATTTGATGAAGCGATCCGCAGGACCTCGAAAGCGGAATCCCTGCCGGCATTATGGATGCGGAATAACATCAAAATGGCGCAGGGTCGTAGTTTACTTGACCAAATCATGCAGGAAGCGGTTGAATCGCAATCCACCGAACTGATCTCGACTGCCAGCCAACTCGACAATCTGAAACACGGAGCAAAGCAGCAGGAACTCCTGGACCGCCTGGCGACACAAATATCGAATGCGTTTACCGCATCGGCCGATATGAGGGCAGAGAAAATTGGCGCAGAACTGGTAATCCCGATGGTTTTGTTCTATTTTCTACCGTTCCTTGTGAGCCTGCTCATTGTGATAGCTTTTCCTGTGGTGCAGGGGGGGATGTTTTAAGAATGCGTTGGGGTGATCGGCTCGGTCTGATCTTCTTCACCTTTAGTACGGTAGTGGCTGTGTTGGCAGCGATTGACAAACCAAGCCTGTTGGCATGGCTTGTAGCGCCACACAACGCCATTCTTGCGACGCTTTATATCATTCGGAATAAAGAAACCAAAAGCAACCGTACTGGACTGTGGCTGGGCCTGATCGCTTCCATTTTGCCAATCGTTTCATTCCCTGAATCCATACACCCGGCACTGCTCGTGGTTGGGTTATTGGGATATGCGCTGATCATTTGGTCGTTGGTGGTGCTTGGAAAATCATTTGGCATTGCTCCTGCTGACAGGGGACTGGTTACCAAAGCACCGTATAACCTTGTACGACACCCGATGTATTTGGGGGAACTGGTATACCGATGCGCACTGGTTGGAGCAACGCTCAGCGTGTTCAACCTGGTCTTGTTGGCAGTGCTGATCGCAATCCAATTAATGCGCATAGACATGGAAGAGAACATTATTACTGGATATACCGAATATCAGACGCAGACCCGCTGGCGTTTAGTCCCAGGTATTTGGTAGAAAGGGCGCGGTACTTAAAGGAAGACGCTCAAAGACAGAACTGATAGTCACGGAGTTCGCAAAGTTTGTTGATCAACGCATAGAGGAATTAGGCATCTCCCGAACACTGCTGATCAGAAACAGCGGAATGACCGCAAGCGGCAGAAGCCAGATACTCAAAAAGGGCAGGGGTCCCAGCCCTTACAGCATCAACCATTTGGTTGTTGCGTTGGATGCTCCCCCGGAAAAACTGTTCCGCCTGGCAGGATATCTTCCTCCTGAGCCAGACAGTGAGGTGCAACCGTGAATAAAAGAGCTTGAATACCAGTTCTACAGGCTTTCCCCTAAAAAACAGATTATTGCTATGCAAAAAATGAATTTGAGTTCAAGAAGCTTCTTCATTACCAATTTATTCTCTTTTTGAATACCGTGCAGTTTGCTGCGTAGGTTCGAAGATTAAAGAGGTGGCTGATGCTCTTGCGCTCCGTAATACCTCGTGAGCTTGCTCCGGGGATAGGAATCGTAAGGCCACCGATATTTATTAGTCCTCAATCAATAATAATTTCTAAAAACATTTTTCGGTGCTATAAATAATGTATTATGGGCGGTAATCGATAATGACAAATTCAAACACAACCCCAAACACACCCAACACA
>CAYVMK010000304.1:0-3611 GCA_964452445.1 uncultured Desulfonema sp.
AGCACGTCGGGCAATTTCTTTCAAGATGTTTTTAGCCGTGACAATATGCCCTGCGATACTTTGTTTTGGGAGCCTTACTTTCAGGATGTGCCCCGGCGTCAACTCAAACCGGTCTTTATTTGAAATAACCATATCTATTATTCCTGAAGGATTCTTAATATGTTCACCTTCGGCAAAATGGAGTAAAAGCTGCCGGTCCTTAAGTTCAAGTTGTTTTACTCCTGATTTTTGCGATAATATTTTAAGCATGACTTTCAATAACAGATTGGTCGCCTCCTCCGGCAAAGCGCCGAACCTGTCGGTCAGTTCCGTTTTAAAATCCGCTATCTCAGAAAGCGCCGTCATTCTCGCAAGGCGACGGTAAGAAGTGAGCCTCTGATCAATATCAGGCACATATGATTCGGGAAGAAACGCCGATATTGAAATGTTTATCTCTGGATCAAGGTTTTCTACTACAGGCTCGCCTTTAAGCTCGGATATTGCATTTTCCATCAGTTTAAGAAACATCTCATATCCTACGGCAGCGATATGTCCGGACTGGGAAGCGCCGAGGATCGTTCCTCCTCCCCTGATTCTCAGATCACTCATTGCAATCTGAAATCCCGAGCCGAGATCACTGTGCTCCATTAATACTTTCAAACGCTTCTGGGCATCCTTCCCCAGGATGCTGTCCTTCGGTATAAAAAGGTAAGCGTATGCCTGTTCATCAGCCCTTCCGACCCTTCCGCGCAACTGGTAAATCTGAGCCAGCCCGAATTTATCGGCCCGGTTGATCAGTATTGTATTTGCGGAAGGAATATCAAGGCCGGATTCGATGATAGTTGTGCAAACGAGCATATCTATCTCCCTTTTCATGAATCTATACATAACGCTCTCAAGTTCATCCTCATTAAGCCTTCCGTGAGCAATGCCTGTTTTTACTTCCGGAACAAGCTCCTGCAGCTTCCGCGCAATCGTCTCTATCGTATAAATATTATTATGAACAAAAAAGATCTGCCCTTTTCTGCCAAGCTCTTTTCTTATCGCTTCGGCAACTATGGCTTCGTCGAATTCCGAAACATATGTTATTATGGACTGGCGATGCTCGGGCGGCGTTGAAATAACGCTGATATCACGGATACCCATAAGAGACATATGCAATGTCCTTGGAATCGGTGTCGCCGTCAAAGCGAGAACGTCAACGGTATTTCTCAAATTTTTCAGCTTTTCCTTGTGCTTGACGCCAAACCGCTGCTCCTCGTCAAGCACAACAAGTCCCAGATCCTTAAATACAACGTCTTTCTGCAGAAGCCTGTGCGTTCCTATGACAATATCAATTTTTCCGGATGCGAGCCCGGATATTATTGCCTTCTGGGTTTTTGTCGGCCTGAATCTGCTAAGGCATGCAATTTCGACAGGGTATCTTTTAAAACGCTCTGTAAATATAGAAAAATGCTGTTCTGCAAGAACCGTGGTAGGAACAAGCACCGCGACCTGCTTACCGCAATTGACTGCAAGAAATGAAGCTCTCAGAGCCACTTCCGTTTTGCCGTAGCCCACATCACCGCATACCAGCCTGTCCATAGGAACTTTGTTTTCCATATCACTTAAAACATCTTCTATTGCCTGAAACTGGTCGGGTGTCTCCTCATATGCGAAACCCGCCTCGAAATCCTTAAAATAAGAGTCCGGCTTCCCATAAGCAAAACCTTCTCCGATTTTTCTAAATGCGTAGAGTTCAAGAAGCTCGCCGGCAATCTTTTCAGCGGACTTCTTCACACGCTCTTTTACCCTGTCCCATGACTTTCCCCCCATTTTATCAAGAACAGGTTCGATCCCGTCAACCCCCATATATTTGTTGACCATGTTCATTCTTTCAACAGGAAGATAGAGTCTGTCGTCGTCCCTGTAAACAATCAGGAGGAAATCATTTGTTGAGCCGTTTAGTTTCAGCTTTACAAGTCCTTCGTACTGTCCTATTCCGTGCTCATTATGAACTACAAGATCCCCTTTCTTTAAATCTTCAAAGGCAAGCAGTCTTGAAACAGTTTTTCCTGTCAACGGCTTTTTTCTGTGATGCTTTGCGCCGAATATTTCATCTTCCGTTATTATCGCCAATGATTCTTCCGGCCAGACAAATCCTGAAGAGATGCTTCCAAGGCATACATATACGCCGCCCCTGATATTATGAATCCCCGGAAATCCCGTCTTTGTTTCCATTTGTATTCCGTATGGTAAAAGCAGGGATTTGATTCTTTCGGACTGAGACCTGGCGCTGCAGACAAGCATCACAGCGCAGCGTAAACTTATTTTTTCATTTATCCATTCGGCAAGGGGGGTGAGATGATTTTCTTTTTGAACACTGTTTCTGAGATTCTGAATCACCTGATCGTTATTTTTGATAAAATTATTGCAGTTAACCCTGCAGTCTCTCTTTTCATCTCCGCAATACACTTCTATTGCCCTGAAATTCAAATGCTTTTTAATATCGATTGATTCGGTTGCTTCTTCCCATGAAAGATTGGCGCTTTCCGGTTCAACACAGAGCCTTCTGCTGTCGCGGGCGGAAAGAAAATTTTTAGATTCCTGCTCCTGTAATTCGAGCGCCGATTTTTTAAGCTCTTCAGGTTCATCCCTTACAAAAAGGGTTTTTTCCGGCAGATAATCGAAAAGAGAACCCGGCTTTGAATAGACCAGGGGAATCAGACTTTCAATATCCGGGAGCACCCCCTCTCTTTTTATTTTATCGATCAGTTCACGCGCCATTGTCACCGGCATTTCAAGAGCGGCTGCCTGCTCCCTTATCCGGCCTATAATAGTGTTTAAATCTTCATTCTTAAATATCGCTTCTTTCGCAGGAATAATAATCGCCTCTGAGACGGCCTTTAAAGTTCTCTGGCTCGATGCCGAAAAAAATCTTATCGATTCCACAATATCGCCGGAAAGTTCGATTCTCAAAGGATCGGGATAAAAAGGAGTAAAAACATCCAGAATACCGCCTCTTACGCAATAATCTCCGGGCTCTTCCACTATCAAAGATCGCGTATAACCCCCGGAAACCAGCTTTTCGATGAAAAGATCCCTGTCTATCTCCTCTCTCTCCATCACAAGTTCAGCAAACCCGAAAAGCTCCCGTTTGGGAATAAGTTTCCGGAGCAATGCGCCCGGAGTCGTTATTATTACCGGAGGCGCTTCACTTCCGGCAATTTTGTACAGCGTATTTATGCGGGTTGATGCAATTTCGTTCTGATAGAAAACGGATTTTACAGGGGAGCTGTTATACTGGGGAAAAATCATTACAGGCAATTCACTGCCGTTTGAAAAATAATTCAGATTCTGTGCGAACAGTTCCGCCTCTTTAACCGAACGGACAATTACCAGCATCGGCAGCCTGCATTTTTCATACAATCTGAATAAAATATATGCCTTTTCGGAGCCCGCCAATCCGACGATGTCGGCGCCTTTTTCTCTTTCTGCAATGAGTTTGAAAAGCGAATTGAACGAATGATTTTTATCTTGATTTTGACACATAAACGAAGTACCTATTTCCCACAAAAAAAAGCCGACGTAGCTCACACGGTAGAGCAGCTGATTCGTAATCAGCAGGTAGGCGGTTCGATTCCGCCCGTCGG
>CAYVMK010000305.1:0-3602 GCA_964452445.1 uncultured Desulfonema sp.
GCCCTGCCCCACCAGCAGCCACCGAAAGTGATGGCCAGCTCGATGTTCTGGACGAACTTCGCGACCTTGTTTCCTTTACGGGCGGGCATGCAGATCGGACATCCGATCTCGCAGAAATCCGGGTCGTTGGGATGCAGGATCGGCATCTTCCACCCGTTCCATCCGTATTTTTTTTCCGTCATGATTACCTCCTTCCGATTCAGTTAAGTGAATTAACGGCTAAACTCAGCGGCGCGTATTTCAGCGTCCGCTGGAGGTTTTTGTTGGGCGCTGTTGTCATCATGGTTAAAATTCAATATGGCGGCTCCGCTGGCCCGGTATAACCACACATACCCACACGAGGCGAATTAACCAACGGCACAGGTTCTCCATAATTGTCATGGGGATGGCTTTTCGCATGATCTTCACACAATGTCCCCCCCACATTGTCTTCGTACAAACATTCCATACACAACCAAGTGGCCGGTTGGTGGCACTCGATACATTCACTCTCCGACATTACATTCCGCACCAAAAGCGTAATGGGGCGAGATGTGACTGGCTTACCTTCGCGTTGCCCGATGGCCTTAATCAGCGTCTCTGAGGATGTCCCAAAATCATAGATGTGGGTCAGTTCGGCCCCTAACTCCAAAACATCGCCTATACGACGTTTTTTGGAAATCTCATTACCTTGCCAACCACCAAACGAAAATTGACTCATATGCCCACAACATTCAAGCCAGATCGCCCGCAGATACCCATCCAAATCTTGGAGCGTGGCCGATCCACGCATTTCTACATCCAGCCAGAATTGAGACAATCCGGCTGCCTGCACGCGAAGATGATACAGTGTTTCACCACCGCTCTTTTTGCGTTCCGCCTTCGTGACGACAGCTTTCCATTGTGCACATGCCACCAAATGTTTGGCAACTCCATTTTTAGCCATCTCGTGCCCGCAATAGGCACATTTACCTTTTGATGATTTTCCACGAGGCATAATGTTTTCCCTCCAAATTAAAAGATAATATCATGTTAAGTACGCCTAACGGGAGCGTAAAAATCACCTGCCGCTATGAAGCGCACCGGAATAGCAGTCAGGTGCAACGCTCTGTTCAAGTGCAATAGTCTCAATACATGGAGGTATATGAAAAAACGGCCGGAGCAACCCGTAAGCCGAATTCTGTTTCCGTTTCAGGTTACCCCGAAACGGACAACGACCATTCATCTAAGGATGCAGATTGCCCTGCATCTCATGCGACCTACCCGGGAGCTCGGACGGGCAGCCCTCAGACACTCCCCTATTTGGTCTTGCACCGGGTGGGGTTTGCAAAGCTTCCCCGGTCACCCGGAGAACTGGTGCGCTCTTACCGCACCTTTTCACCCTTACCCTGCCGAAGCGGGGCGGTATATTTTCTGTTGCACTTTCCTTCACGTCGCCGCGACTCCACGTTATGGAGCACCCTGCCCTGCGGTGTTCGGACTTTCCTCAGGATCGGAATAATCCGGTCCTGCGGTCGTCTGGATTGCTCCTGCCGTACTTCATGATCTTTGCATAACATCAGATCTTAAGCCATATCGGGATATGGCGAATGTGAATTATTCAAATCTCTCACATCACGACTTCCCCCAGTAAATTATTCTCTGACAGTGTGGGCAGAATTTTATGCTGTCGAACCTCTGAAGCTCATTATACATCTGGGGTGGAATATTCATATTGCATCCGCTGCAAATCGAATCGGCTACCGGCGCAATTGCAATTTCCCTTATCCGCTCCCTGACCATATTGAACTTTTGCATCAGCTCGGAACTGACGTTTTTCGAAATACTTCCCCATTTTTCGTCAAGCGCCGCGAGATTCGTCTTATCCTGCTCGGTTTCGTTAATTAAAAACTCCTTTTCCCTGTTTATCCTTTCTTCTATTGAAAGGAATTCCTCCTTCAGCCTGGAAACTTCTTTTTCAGCAGCTTCGATGACGTCAAGATCTTTCAGCATTTCCTCTTCAATTCTGGAATTTTTCACCTTTATGTCGTCAATCTCTTTTAAAACCGACTGGTACTCCTTGTTCGTTTTTACTGCCGAAAGCCTCACCTGGCTTTTATTATACAAAGAAAGGTTGGCCTGATAATCCGACTCGCATGAGCGGTATTTTTTCCTCAACTCGTCTATAAGTGATTTTTCCTTTTCTATCTCCTGTCCGGCATCACTTAGCTCGGCATCAAGGCCGCCTATCTTGCCGGACATACCTGCAAGAACCGATTTAATCCTGTTTGCTTCAATTTCAATTTCCTGCAGCTGAACCAAAATTCCTATCTGTTCTCTCATATTAATCATTTTTTCATAATTTAAATAAGTTAATGACGGACCTGTAATAGTCCCGGCGGCGAAGAGCTTTTTACTTTTCCGTCTTAATTCAGACTTTTTACGAGTTCAACAATAATTACGGCTTCGCAATAAGTCCATCCCCGGTTTCATAAAACATCAAACGGATCGCGTTCAATCCCGCAAGCCTCAACCAGAACATCATAACCGGCCTCCCTTATCATCACCCTGAGCCGTTTGGCCAGCTCTTCAACGATAATATGCTCGGAGGCAAAATGGCCTATATCGATGAGACCCCGCCCTTTCGCCTCCGCGGATCGCGCATCATGATAACGCAAATCGCCGGTAATGTAAACCTGGGCGCCCGACTTGAAAAAATCCTTCAGCAGGCCTGACCCGCTTCCCGTGCAAACGGCGGCATGAGTCACGGAAAGCCTTGGATTACCGGCAATTTTTACATTCTTCAAAGCAAGTTTCCTTTTTATCTTTTCAGCAAGTATATAAAGCTCCGTCTTTCCCTCAAGCTCACCCACACGGCCCATACCCGACGGTTTATCATACTCGCAGAGCGGGTATACATCATATGCCATTGTTTCGTAGGGATGGCTTTTCCTGACATGGGCAATGACTTCCGGAATATCCGCTTTCCCGGCAACCGCCTCAATCCTTACCTCATCCACATCCGATATTTCACCAATCTCACCTATAAAAGGCATTGCCGAAGATCCGGGCCTGAAAGTCCCCTTTCCTGCGCTCCTGAAAGAACAGCATGTGTATGAACCGATTATTCCGGCTTGCGTTTCAAACAGAGACTTAATTACATTCTGTTCATGCCCGGCCGGAACATATACAACAAACTTGCACTTTCCGGCTTCGCCCGACCCGCGAAGCGCCCTGGTGTTTTTAATGCCTATGCGAAAGGCAAGAAGATCATTCAAGCCCTCTTCTGCACTGTCAAGATTGGTATGCGCTGAAAAAACAGCCAGTCCGCAGACTGCTGCCTTATGAATAACAGAGCCTGCCGGAGAGGCGAAATCTATCGATTTGACAGGGTTAAATATCAGAGGATGGTGAGTGATCAGAAGGTCAACCTTGCTTTTGCATGCGGCATCAACGACATCGGGGGTCGGATCAAGTGCAACCCATGCTTTTTTTACCGGCCAATCTTTATTGCCCACCTGAAGGCCCGGATTGTCCCATTCTTCAGCAAGCCTGAATGGAGCAATTTTTTCAATTAAACTTACAACATCAGATACTGTTGCGGACATTGGGAAATATCACCGTTCTGATGATCCTTTATTATT
>CAYVMK010000306.1:0-3598 GCA_964452445.1 uncultured Desulfonema sp.
TGTGTTGGGTGTGTTTGGGGGTGTGTTGGGTCTTTTTTCGACCCACCCTCCACTGGAAGAAAGAATAGGCCGGCTCGGAGGTATCCGGATCGAAGAAAAGAATGATGATTCCGGAATAAACAGAGGCGAACAGGAGGCTAAATCTTTCTGGGACGGACTTTCGCGGGAATGACGAAAAAGGGGAAACCCGGACTTTTTACGAAGCCGTCAAGGATGATTTCCTGCCTTTTTTTGTCAAAAAATCGGATTAAATAAAAAAAATGCACACCACTATATATTGGGGTCACATTTTGCTTGACATACAAGAAATGTTTGTTTATAGATTCTCCAATAATAATCGGCAGCGGCTCACTGGTCCATATTTCAATATTGTGATTCCAATATGTTATGATGCTGCTTAAGTGTTATTCCGGAAATGATTTTTGAAAGTTTTATGTAACGATACCAGAAATTGAAAATATTGAGGAAAAGCCGGGAGGGATTGGTATTTTCAAGCGAGATTGAAAAGAGAGCAAACCCCGGCAGCAGGTCAAAGAACTGATATTTTTGCCGCCTGCCGAGATAAGGTTCGATGCGGCGTAAATAAATATCAAAATATGCTTAATTTATTCTTGACACATAAATGATGTTGCTTTAGTTATTCGCCGAAATAAATTTTGTTGATACTTTCAATTATTCTATGAAGTTGGAATAAAGAGTGGGTTTAATAAAACCGGATGAAAAAAGTCGAACAGCCAAGGGCAAATAAAATGAGAAAAAAAGAATGTTTTACTTCTTTACAGCCGTGCGGCAGACAGTTCGAACAGAATGGCACGGACGAGCCTCCGTCGCCGTTTGTGCCGTTTGGCGCCTGTACCGGATTAAACAGGCTTTATAAAATCCCTTTTTCTGCCGTCCCGGTCAGCTGGGACCTGCCGATGTTTTCCCTTTCTAAAAACCGCATTTTTGAGAGAATAAAAACTTTGTCGTTTCCTGCAAACAGGTTCGTAAGAGAACCGTCTGCAAGCGCAGACGATTATTATGAACCTGAGGATTTTATCATAAGCCGTCGTTCAAAAATAACCGTAACATTTAAATGGCAAGAACGGCATAAGGAGCCGTAACGAAATGGTCAGAAATGTAATGGTTATTTCGTAACGACTCCTAAGAGAAGAGGGCGTATAAAAACAATTATTTTTAAACAAAAAAGGAGCATGTGAGATGCAGAAAAACGCGCGTTCAATAAGACGTTGTGATGTCTCCGGAAGGACCATGAAAATTCCGGATTTTCAGGCAATCCCGTCAGGAGACAGGCAAACCGAACAGAATGAGATTGATGAACCCCCGTCGCTATCCGTTAACATAAATAATGACGGAGCTTCAGATTCCGGACAATCCGGGCTTGAATTGCTTCCCGTCCGTCCTATCAAACGTCCGCCCTCAAGAATATTAAGAAAACAATTTATTTTCCGTTCAACGCCTGCCGAATGGAACGACTGGCAATGGCAGCTTAAGAATCGTATAAGAAGTCTTGACAGCCTTTCGCAAATCGTGACTCTTTCACAGGATGAGAGAGAGGCGCTGGAGTCAAACGGCGAAGCATTGCCGCTTGCAATCACTCCTTATTACGCGAGCCTTCTTGACAAGACAAACCCGATGCATCCTTTGAGACGCGCTGTGGTGCCGGTCAAAGCCGAGCTGTGCAGGTCTTTCGGAGAAGCCGAAGACCCTCTGGGGGAAGATGCCGACAGTCCTGTTCACGGGCTTGTGCACCGCTATCCGGACCGTGTCCTGTTTCTGGTCACGGATTTCTGCTCGACCTATTGCCGTTACTGCACCAGGTCAAGAATGGTGGGCCGGTCGTCAGCGGAGCATGGCGGCGGAGCAAACTGGGAAGCAGCGCTTTCCTACATAGAATCAAATACGGCGGTAAGAGACGTGCTTCTTTCGGGCGGGGACCCTCTTACTCTTTCCGATGAAGCCATAGAATGGCTCCTTTCACGTCTTTGCCGGATACCTCATGTGGAGATTGTGCGCATCGGAACCAAGGCCCCTGTCGTGCTGCCGCAGCGCATCACCCCCAAACTGGTTAAAATGCTCAAACGTTATCATCCCCTCTGGATAAACATTCATTTCATGCATCCGGAGGAGATTACGCCTGAAACGAGCGCCGCCTGTATCAGGCTTGCAGATGCCGGAATACCGCTCGGAAGCCAGACGGTTCTTCTTAAAGGAATAAATGATGATGTTGAGACCATGAAAAGGCTCTTTCACGGTCTTCTTAAAATCAGGGTGCGTCCTTATTATCTCTATCAGTGCGATCCGATTACAGGTTCCGGTCACTTCAGGACACCTGTGGAAAAAGGGCTTGAAATAATAAAAGGTCTCAGGGGGCACACTACGGGTATGGCTGTTCCGAGTTTCGTTATCGATGCCCCCGGGGGCGGCGGGAAGATACCGCTGCTGCCCGAGTATGTTATGGGGCGCTACGGAGATGATATTCTCCTCAAGAATTACGAAGAGCTCATGTTCAGATATCCCGACACATCTTCAAAGAGGCGGTTTGAAGAGGGAATATACTGATGGTTGTGGGCATTACGTATGATCTGCGCGACGAATATATCGCTATGGGTTTTGGCGATGAAGAGACCGCCGAATTCGACCGCGCAGATACGATAGATGCCATTGAAAATACGCTGTCTGATCTGGGTTATGAAACCGAAAGGATCGGACATGTCAAAAAGCTTGTGGAATTTCTTTCTGCGGGAAAGCGCTGGAATATTGTTTTTAATATTGCGGAAGGGCTTTACGGCACAGGAAGAGAGGCGCAGGTTCCGGCTCTGCTGGATGCCTATGAAATTCCATATACTTTTTCGGATCCTCTTGTCTTGAGCCTTACCCTGAATAAGGCCATGACCAAGCGGGTTGTGCGGGATCTTTGCATACCGACGCCTGATTTTGCCCTTGTAGAAAAATTGCCGGATATTGATTCGGTCTCTCTGCCTTTTCCGCTTTTCGCAAAGCCTGTTGCGGAAGGAACCGGGAAAGGAATCAGCGCTGCGTCCAAAATAAAAAACAGAGATGATTTGCAATCGGTATGCCGCTATCTTCTTGACAGATTCCGGCAACCTGTGCTTATTGAGAGATATCTTCCGGGACGGGAATTCACAGTCGGAATTATCGGTTCGGGGGATGAGGCGAGATCCGCCGGCGTGATAGAGGTCATTCTCAACCGGGATGCGGAAGGCGACGCCTATTCATATATAAACAAGAAAAAATATGAAGAGCTTGTTACCTATCGTCTTGTTGATGACGAGATGGCCTCTGAAGCAGTAAAGGTTTCCCTTGACGTCTGGAAAGGACTCGGATGCCGTGATGCGGGAAGGATGGATATAAGGTCGGATGCCGACGGCAGGCCCGGCTTCATCGAGGTAAATCCTCTCGCAGGGCTGCATCCTGTTCATTCCGATCTTCCTATCCTGTGCAGGTTAGCCGGTATGAGCTATAAGGAGCTTATAGGTGAAATAATGGAATCGGCATTCAAAAGAGTTGCCTTTTCAAAATAGGTAACTACTCAGGTAGGCACAAAGGCACAGAGCACCAAAGGCACAAAGTCAAG
>CAYVMK010000307.1:0-3586 GCA_964452445.1 uncultured Desulfonema sp.
CGGCAGTCCGTACCCCAACTCCGCCAGCACATCGAACAAGTCGCACTCCCTTTCGTCCTCCAATTCCCGGATCAACCGGACCGCTCCTTCGCCGCCGGGAAGGCTGACCAGAAGTTGACCCCGTTGTTCCCTATGGACCCAGGTATTCCGCAGGTCTTCTACACTGGGTGCTTCCTCGACCAGCCGGGCAGCCAGGCGTTGCTTGTATTCCTCCAATGGTACAAGGATCTCTTTGCCATCCTCATCGCACAGGATTGAACGACCGTCCCCTTCAATCTGTATGATGAACTGATTCTCGCCAACACGGATGATCTTTCGTTTCGGCTGCGGCTTGCCGTAAATAGTCCCCGGCGATTCGACACCCTCTGCCCCGTCGTCATCCGGCGGAGTGGGTCTGGCCTTGCTGATAAATTCCTCTCCGAAGAGACGTGTCGCATTGGTGTAGTCGTAAAGCCGGAACATGGCCTTGGAGCCTCGCGGCTCGCCGGTTCGCGTCCCACGGCCTACCATCTGGTAAAAACTGATTGGGGAATCGATATAGCGGAAGAAGACCACGTTATCCAGGTTGGGAATGTCCACACCGGTGGAGAGGAGTTCCACGGTGGTGGCGATAAAATGGGAATTTTTAGAGCCTCGGAGGTCCGGGATCATATCCTTGGCTGACGGTCGCAGGTCCGGATTGCCGGTGCACTGAAAGGCGTAGTTTTCCTTGAGGGTGCGATGGTTATCCTTGCACCATGCGCTGTAAATGTTGTTCAGCGCAATCATGATCTGGTTGGCGTGGTTGTCACGTGAACAGAAAATGATTGTCTTCTGGTGCGGCCCGCCAGTGTTGAGAAAGTGCTGAAACAGGTCTTCCGACATGGCCTTTACACGGTCGTCGAGCATCAGGCTGACTTCATAATCCTTGGACGTGTATTTATCTTCGATTTCGTCAGGATTGACCTTTTTGCCGGTATAGGGATCAAAAGCCGAGCGTTTTTCGATGTCTTCCCTGGTGATTGTTTTCTTGTCCAGATCCACGGTCCGCCGGATAATCTCGCAGGCGGCAAGATAGCCGTCATCCTGCCCGGTACCGATGGAATATTCATAAACAGGCTCGCCGAAATATTCGATGTTGTGTGCCGTGATCCCCTCATCGTCTTTGCGCCCCTTATCGCCCTTCTTGCCACCGGCCACAATGCGCGGAGTCGCCGTCAGGCCGATGTGGACTGCATCGGGATTGTCCCGCAGTACCACGCTCCATTTTCCCCAGGCCCCCCGATGGCATTCGTCGATGATGATGTGGCTGAAATGGTTTTTGGGATAATTCTCCCGCCAGAAGTGCGGTTCGTTATCTTCTTCCGTGACGTTCAGGGTCTGATAGGTGGCGACCAGAATCTTGGCGTTTTCCTGAGGGTCCTGAGTGGTGACAATCTGGGCGTTATCTCCGAAGACGCCATGCAACTTTCCCATCCCCTGGGTGCGCAACTCATCGCGGTCGCAGAGAAAAAGGGCACATTTCATCTGTCCGGCCATGGCCAGCTTGTAGAGCAATTGCGTGGCTATTATGGTCTTTCCCGTGCCGGTTGCCAGGGATAGCAGAACCCTCTTTTCACCAGTGGCGATCTTTTCCAGCGCCGCGCGAATCGCCGCATCCTGGAAGTAATAACGGACGGCCTCGCCCCCTTTATACGGCATAAGCAGCGGCAGACAATCCTTAGCTGTGACCTGAATCCCCTTCAATGACTCGTATCTCTCCTTGATCTCCTCCGGGGAAGGGAACCCGGTGAGATGCAGGGAGTCCTTGATCAATCCGGTATCATCGGCATATTCGGCATATAGGTTGCCGTTTGTGGAAAAAACAAACGGGACATTAAACCGCTTCTTGTAACTTTTTGCCTGCTGAATGCCCAGGGAAGGTAGCTTATCTTCCGCCTTGGCCTCAAGTACGGCTACCGCCAAAGGTGGTTTTCCCTGAACGACAGGGATGCACAGTAAATAATCGGTTCTCCCTTTGCGCTTCACTGGTTTGCCGTCAATAATGTCCGTCCCGCCAGGTGTCTTTTCCTCACGGATCAAGGTATCGACCCAACCCAAGTCATGCAAAACCGGATTGATCAGATCAACTCTCGTTTGGTGCTCATTTCTGGGCATGGGTGATCCTCCAAAATGAAATATTTTGGAAAATTGAGATATCGAAACGTGATTTTTTTGTCCTCGCAGTCAAATTTCAGCTTTTATGTTTAATATGGTTGGCAGCGGCAATGTTTCATAATGATTAAGAATTGTCAACACCCTGATTTTTTATTCATAAGGGCGAATACTTGAAAGGATACATGACAGTAAAAATCGCCAGACGCTATGTTTAGAGTAGTCCGATGGATGCTTTATTGTGATACCAGCTCAATTATGCAAGAAGCTCTTGCACGATTTCCTTATCGGGCCAGGCAGAGGCAAACATGGAGCAACTCGGCAAACTTATCTGAAAATCAGGCACGAGAAAGAGGACTTTCCCTCTTTCATTGCCGCGGCCAATTCGCTTATGTTCCTTCAAACCCTTACTATTCATTTTCAACATTTTGCTTCTCTGCAAAATTTCCAACCATTGCAATTTTTGCAACAATTGAGCTATCCGGAATTTCCGGATAGCTGGAATGTCTTTGAATATGCGTTTTGCATCTTCTATGACTTATTGCGTTGTGGAGGAAGAAAGTAGATTATTACGGGGACGAAATGGTACTTGAGCATCGCTCAAGCCTTTAAACCGCTCTGTATTTCTGGATGCTGGGGTCATTATTTTCTTTGGTTACCAACTGCTTTTCCTCAAGAAATCTTAGGTGCGAAATGGTCTCTCCTGTCGCAAACCATTTTTGCGCAACCGGGAAATCATTCCAGGAATCAAACTTGATATCCCATGTCATACCAGATGCAACCTCAAAGGCGCTTCCTGGTCCCTTTTTTAAAATATCAAGGATCTCTTCGGCTCTTTTTTCAGGTATCCATGGTGACGCCCATGTAATTATGCGTTTCTACTCTTTTCAGGGTTAAGCCCCAATTCCTCCACAATATTCCGCCCACGCTGTGCTGAGTCGCCAAGAACACGTTCGTCACTCTTAAAATGTATTTTCCATCTTCCGCAACACGCTTAACTCATGCCAGCCGCCTGCGCTGCGGATCAACCCGCCGCCGGTCAGTTCAGGTTTTCGGCCTTCGACAACACCTTTACCGATAAATTGCTCGTATTGCCTTACAGTATGATGCCTGCGCTTGCCAAACATCCCGATAAAGCTTTTAAGTCCGGCACAAGGCCCGCCCTCAATGGATTCAAATGGATATACCGGACAAGTTCCAGTAGATAAGCATCCTCCTGGCATAAAATGGATTTATAGTGGTTCTGAAAAAGATGTCCTATTCGGCCGGTGGCGATGGTTAAAAGAACCCGCTTCATCAATGTTGCCACCGGAACACGACCGGTGCTACTGCAACTCTCGACCAACTTATCAGCCGTGCCGACATAATCCAGATTCTCGGTAAAAGCTACCGGCTGCACCACGGTAAATTTGTTCTAATCGTTTGGGGCACAGGCACATGCGTTTTCAGTCAT
>CAYVMK010000308.1:0-3555 GCA_964452445.1 uncultured Desulfonema sp.
ATTCGCTTTTTGATAAATAAGTTTGTAAGTTTAATACGTCCCCTAACTTGCGCCCAGGGAAATTGTTCATGCACGCAGCCTTTTGTGCTATTGGGCGGTCAGAGAGTTGGGTATAACGATGATATCGCTTGCTCGCCGGCTGGATCAATCGGTAACAGCTGTTGGTAAAGCTGTAATACGCGGCGAGAAACTCGCAAAGGCGAATAAATATTCGCTTTTTGATAAATAAGTTTGTAAGTTTAATACGTCCCCTAACTTGCGCCCATATAATATGAAATCGGCAACAACTTATCATGGGGTGATGATGAGCCTGTTTCTCCTGGCCTTATTCCTTATTTATGGCGGTACCCATCTCTATTTTTTTCTCAAAGTGAAAGCGGCGCTTTCTCCGGGAATTCTCTTTTCCCTCTTTCTGGCGCTCTTTCTGCTCTTAATGGTTATTACGCCGGTTCAGGTCAGGGTACTGGAAAATCAGGGTCTGGAAGCTTTTGCGCGCTTTGCAGCCTACACCGGCTACCTCTGGATGGGATTCATCTTCCTCTTCTTTTCCGCTTCACTGGCCATAGATATTTACCATGGGCTTCTTCATGGCGTCGGATTCTTCTTTCAACGGGATTTTTCAGCGCTCTTCCCGGCGAAACGCACCGCTTTATTCCTGTCTCTTGCATGGGGAATGGCAATGGCGCTATATGGTTATTTCGAAGCCCGTGACATAAGGACCGAACGGATTATAATAAGTTCTCCGAAAATAGTCGGAAAGCTCACCATCGTCCAGATCTCCGACGTGCATCTGGGACTGATCGTCAGGGAGGATCGCCTGAAGAGGATCATTGCCGAGATCAATGGAGCCTCGCCTGATCTTCTTATTTCCACCGGGGACTTGGTGGATGGGCAGATCAACCGGATGACAGGACTGGCTGAACTCTTGCAGGATATCCGGCCAAGATTCGGCAAGTTTGCCGTGACCGGAAATCACGAGGTATATGCGGGACTGGATCAGGCCGTCGGTTTTACCGAACGGGCGGGTTTCAAGATGCTTCGTAATGAAGGATCAACGGCAGGCGGACTGATAAATGTTGTGGGGGTTGACGATCCGGCGATTGGGAGAGTCACCTATTCCCGACCGATCCCGGAAAAGACTCTTTTGTTGAAAGTTTCCTCAGACAGATTTACTCTGCTTCTCAAGCACCGCCCGGCTGTAGATCGAAAGAGCCTGGGCCTCTTCGACTTGCAACTTTCAGGGCATGTCCACAAAGGGCAGATATTCCCTTTCAATCTTCTGACCCATCTGTTTTATCCCGTAAGGACAGGTTTTGCGCTGTATCCCCAAAACTCCGCACTCTACGTGAGCAGAGGGACCGGCACCTGGGGGCCGCCGATCCGCTTCCTGGCTCAGCCTGAAGTAACGGTAATCGAACTGATACACGCCGATAAGGGCAAGTAAACAGGTTGATTACCCTGTGCGCGTCCGGAAGGGATATGGGAACATCCGTGCAGAGCGTGCATTGTATCGCGCTGGGGTTTCTGAGTATTGAAGCTCCCCGCCGCAAGCTGCGGTCCGCCTTAGGCGGATTCGACCGCAGGGAATAGCGTCTGTTTTTAATTCGCTCGCTAATTCCGCCAAAAGCAGCGGGGAATGCGCTCGCTATTCCCTTCTTTCTTCGGCTACTGTCTTTTGCTCCTTTATTTCGACAGAGCTTTTTATTTGATTACGGCCTTCTCGTTTTGCCTGATAAAGGGCTTTATCGGCCATGGCTATCAGTGTATCAAAAGATGAATATCGGCTTGAAACTTCGGCAGCAACTCCCATGCTGATAGTAACTCTTTTCCCGACAGGGGAAGATGCATGCGGTATGTTCAGCGCTTCCAAATTTAGACGTATTTTCTCGGCAACCGCGATGGCATCTTTTAGATCTGTATCAACCAGGGCTGCTATAAACTCCTCGCCGCCGTAACGCGCGACAAGATCTCCCGATCTTTTAACAGTATCCTTTAAAACCTTCCCCAACTGTCGCAAGCACTCGTCACCGGCTTGATGGCCGTAATGATCATTGTAAGCCTTAAAATAATCTATGTCCATCATGATGATGGACAACGGCATGCTCTTACGAACCGCACGCCTCCATTCATGGTCAATAAACCCATCAAAACGCCGGCGATTGGGAATGTCCGTTAATCCGTCGATGGAAGAAAGATCCTCCAATATTCTATTGGACTTTTCCAGTTCTTGTTTCACCTGGAGCAATTCTTCTATCTTCAGTTTAAGTTCCAATGATTGTTCATCAATAAGTTTTCTTTGATTATAAAGCTCAAGAAAAATCTTCACCTTACTTTTCAAAACATCCGGCTCTATCGGCTTAAATAGAAAGTCAACCGCTCCTGCCTCATAACCTCGGAATAAATGCTCCCGTTCATTGCTGATAGCAGTCAAGAAAATTATAGGCACGCTTTTGCATTTTTTTATTCCCCTCATCAACTTTGCAGTCTCGTACCCGTCCATCTCCGGCATCTGTACGTCGAGAAGGACAAGCGCAAAGTCATGTTCTAAAACCAAACTCAAAGCCTCATTGCCGGAAGCAGCCTTCACGATATTTAATTCAGGACTCTCAAGCAGCGCTTCCAGAGCAACTAAGTTCTCCGGCCGGTCATCAACCGTAAGGATATAAGTTTTTTCCGCGCTTCTCATGATGTCTCCGTTTGACTTTATGGCAGTTCGTTATCCCAAAGTGTTTTTCATTAAAGGCAATAAAACACATTGTTTATGTTTTTTTTCGGTAGATAACTTCACCTTTTACCACCTCCTCGAAATCATCAGCGCATTCTGAAAATCTAATGCTCTCTTTGGAACCCAGGCAAAGAAATCCTCCATGACACAGACTGTCGCGGAAAAGCTTGAAAACGCGATTCTGTAAGTCCTTATCAAAATAAATAAGGACATTTCTACACAAAATTAAATTCATCTCACCAAACACCCCGTCTGTCGCCAGGTTATGATCGGCAAATACAATGTTTGCCTTTAAAGACTTCTCCATTATCGTCGAATCATACCTGGCGGTATAGTAATCGGAAAGTGATTTTTTACCGCCGGCTTTCAGGTAGTTCGCGCTGTATTTTCGCATGCAATCAAGCGGAAATAGGCCTTCTTTTGCCTTGTCAAGGATAACCTCGTTAAAATCTGTTGCATAGATTTGCGCTCTATTATAGAGGGACTCTTCTTTCAGGAGAATGGCCATCGAATAAACCTCTTCACCGGATGAGCATCCGGCATTCCATATTTTCAGGAACGGATATGTCTTTAAGACAGGCAGCACATCTCTTCTCAGCGCCAGGTAGAATGAGGGATCCCGAAACATCTCGGTTACGCTTATCGAAAAGGCTGAAAGCATGGTTTCAAAGAAGGAAGCGTCGTGGAGAAGCTTATGCTGCATCTCGGAAATACTTTTAAGCCCTGAAGTGGAAAGTCGATGGAATAATCGCCGTTTTATGGAAGCCCTTGCATACTTCCTGAAATCATAACCATATTTCAGGTAGATCGCTTCTAAGAGCAGTTGTATC
>CAYVMK010000309.1:0-3551 GCA_964452445.1 uncultured Desulfonema sp.
ATTCTGGTCGGCTCTGTTATTGTGTGGTTGCTCTCCGCCTTTCCGAGGAACATCGAATATTCGGTCGATTACTCTTTTGAAATGACTCAGGTGAACGAATCGTTCAACATGAAAATTGCTGCAGTCGGCAAAGAAGATAAGGAGATTTTCAAAAAGGAAAAAATCGCCGCGATAATCGGTCTTCAGAAAGCAATGAATGCGGAAAAAACCGAAAAATCATACATGGGAAGAATAGGGAAAGGGATTTCTCCTGTATTTGAGCCGCTTGGTATTGACTGGCGGGGCAGCGTTTCGCTTTTAACGGGCTTTTTCGCCAAGGAAATAGTTGTAAGCACTTTAGGAGTGCTCTATTCAACCGAAGGGCCCGATGATAAAGACGCCTTAAAAAATGCGCTTCGGTCTTCCGGCATGACTCCTCTTTCCGCTCTTTCCATGATGGTTTTTGTGCTTCTTTATCTGCCGTGTCTTGCTACTATCGCAATGATAAGGAAGGAAACAGGCTCATTTAAATGGACTGCATTCAGCATCATCTACAGCACATCGGTTGCATGGATCGCGGCTTTTTGTGTCTTCCAGGGCGGAAAAATACTCGGCTTTTAGTAACCAGAGATCGGGGGTCAGGGGCCGGGGATCAGGGCTCGTAAAATCCTGACCAGAGCCCGGAAGCGAGGAACTCCGCCCGCGGCGGAACTGCGGCAACAAGGAACAAAATGAAGTGTTTCAACCTGCCTATATAGAAACTTACAAGAGAGGATTGCTGAAGAAAAAGGCGGAACAAGCCCGCAAAATCCTTGGCTTATGCGTTCTTTGCCCGAGGCAATGCAAAGCAGACAGGCTTTCGGACGAAACCGGAGTTTGTAAAACCGGCTCAAGGGCTATAGTGTCGAGCTATAATGCCCATTTTGGAGAAGAGGCTCCGCTTGTAGGACGAAATGGTTCCGGAACAATATTTTTTACACACTGCAACCTTCTTTGTGTTTTTTGCCAGAATTACGACATAAGCCATGAAGGCTGTGGCGAGGAAGTTTCCGACGAACAGCTTGCCGGGATCATGCTTTATCTGCAAAAGTCCGGCTGCCACAATATCAATTTTGTTACTCCTTCCCATGTTGTGCCGCAGATTCTTTCCGCCCTCGAGATAGCAGTTGAAAAAGGACTTTGTATCCCCCTTGTTTACAATACCGGAGGTTATGACAGGGTTGAAACCCTGAAAATTCTTGACGGTGTCATCGATATCTATATGCCCGATTTTAAATTCCGGGACACTGAAATAGCCGGAAAAGCATGTGCTGCAAAGGACTATCCGGAGGTTATAAGAAATGCTTTAACAGAGATGTTCAGGCAGGTCGGAGACCTTGTCATAGATGAATCTGGAATTGTACAACGGGGCTTGCTTGTAAGGCATCTTGTCATGCCGCAAGAGCATGCAGGAACAAGGGAAGTAATGCGCTTTATTGCAGATAAAATATCAAAAAACACCTATGTAAATGTCATGTTCCAATACAGGCCATGCGGGAAAGCTTATCAATTCAAGGAATTTTCATCGCGGCCTACGGACATAGATTTTGACGAGGCGGTTAAAGCCGCAAAAGAGGTAGGAATAACACGCCTTGATAAACCGAGGCGTGTCTTCATGGCTTTTTAACTGCTTCTGGCATGAATTTGCGCAGGCGCTGAATACATCAACTCTTTTCCCATTAATTATTAGTACCTTAGAAATATTTTTCCGCGCGTTTCTGTAGGGCAAATTTTTCGGCGCTACCTTCCGGTTTCGGGAACATGGTTCAAACCACGCCTATCCGCTTGTTGCCCAATTGCAATTTTGAACGCGATTAATGAATGTAACCTTCCGTCTACCAAAGGCCGTCAAATTTTTAAACCCACATTAAACCCTTCCGCTATCGCCGACAGCATATCTCCTGGTTGACGGCAGTCCCCAACCGAATAAAGAGACTGGATCTTGTTTTTTAATTCGTTATAAAGCGTGTTGTCCGGCCGGCTTCCGGCAGCCAATATGACGGTGTCTCCCCTTATTACTTTCTCCTGGCCATTATACTCTATTAATACCCCATCCGGAGTTATTTCTTTGGCTCTGGCCATTGTGAGCATGGAAACCCCGTAATCTTGAAGTTTTAGAATCAGCGGTATTTTTGTCGTGATAACCATATCAATCGCCACATCAGCCAGCATTTCGATCACAGTGACTTCTTTCCCTTTTTCAGCCAGGTATTCCGCGGTTTCAAGACCGACTAAGCCGCCACCGATAATTACGACTTTCAGGCCGACTTCTAAATCATTCCTTAATACCTCAGGAGCTGTTTTCAGATCGACTTTATTGATTCCCTTTATATCGGGAATGAGCGGTTTGCTTCCGGTAGCCAGCACCAGCACATCCGGATTAAATTCCATAATCTTTTGGGCCCCGGCTTCCGTGTTAAGCACCACCGCGACACCTAATTGGTGTAACTGTGTATCAAAATAATCGATAATCTCTTGAATTTCTTTTTTTCTTCGGGATTTTTGCGCCAGGCGCATCAACCCTCCCAGCCTGTCTTCTTTTTCCCAGAGCGTAACTTTATGGCCCCTTTTGGCGGCAGTGGTGGCGGTTTTTAAACCGCCGGGGCCCCCTCCTATTATGAGGATATTCTTCGAATTCTCCCTGGGAACACGCTCTATTTGAATTTCTTTTTCTCTTCCCAAATGGGGATTGATAAGGCAGGTAATCGGTAGCCCGTCAATAAGATTTTTTACGCAGCCCTGGCAGCAGGAAATACATGGTCTTATCTCCTTGTGCCTGTTTTCCAGAGCTTTTTGGGGCCATTGCGGATCCGCCAGCAAGGCCCGGCCTAAGGCTATCATATCGGCCCTGTTTTCCTGTAAGACTTTTTCCGCAAAATCCACATGTCGGATTTTATTTACCGCAATAACCGGTATGGATACTACTTGTTTAATATTTTCAGCCAGATGCACAATACATCCTTCGGGCATGCCGGTAGGCGCTTCTGCGGGTATAAAATCTTTTTCCCAAAGGACCGTGCCAAAACCAACAGATATATGAAGCGCATTCACGCCGGCCTTTTCAAATTGCCGGGCTATTTCTTGTATTTCAGCAAGAGAATTTCCCTCTTCGGGCTCCTCACCATTCATTCTACAGATTAAAGGAAAATCATCGCCCACCTTGTTTTTTATTCGCTGTATAATTTCGAGAACAAAGCGCAGTCTGTTTTCTAAACTCCCACCGTACATATCATTCCGCTTATTGGCCCAGGGGGATAAAAACTGGCCGCATAAATACATATGGGCACAATGGATACCGATCATTTCAAAACCCGCTTCCGCAGCTCTTTTGGCAGCCCGGCCAAACTTTTCGATAATGGATTGCATCTCTTCAACCATCAAAGGGACCGGTACCACTTGTCCGGGAGAAGGATGGGCCAAAACAGAAGGCGCAACCGGCAGCCGGTTGTGGGTAATCTCAAGGCAACCGGTTGCTCTTGATATGCGTCCGGCTCTGCGTCCGGCAAGGGAGAGCTGCACCACTGGAACAGCAC
>CAYVMK010000310.1:0-3514 GCA_964452445.1 uncultured Desulfonema sp.
CAGCCACCGATCTACGCTGATCATCACTGATATTTTTTCTTTTATTATCACATACGAATATAGTAACTGCTCAGAAGTCAGAATTCAGGAGCCAGAATCCAGAATAGAAGCAATGTAGTCTCCCGCAACTTACTAACTTCTTCAAGTTGAGCACTGGCAAAGTATCACCATAACCAAAGCAGGTTTCCTTTTTATTCTGGTTTCTGAATTCTGGCTTCTGGCTCCTGTTACTAAAAATTGATGTATTCGCGGAGTTCCTTTCTTTTGTAAATTATGTTGAGCATCCATTCATTTAAATGCCGGCTTCATCAAAGATCTATGTTATTAAAAAATTGAGAACTTTCAATTGCATTTTTAAGGGGTTTATGACTTAATTAAAAGGAAATAGTGTCTGTTTTTAATTCGCGCGCTAACCCTGTCGCAAGCGGCGGAGAATGCGCGCGCTGTTTCGGTTCAACACCGACACCTTTATTATATTGATGAGGGAGTTTAATGGAGCGAAAAAACGAAAATAAATATCTTTTGAAGGCTATAAATGCTTTTAAAAGGAAAATCCTGGTAATTTCTCCCGATTTCAATATCCTTGCCATTAACAATGATTCAAATCAGACTTGGGAAAATGACATCGTAGGCAAATCTTGCTACCATGCTCTTTATGGCCGGACTTCACACTGTTTAAATTGCCCGGCTGTTAATGTCCTTGAAACAAAAAAACCAACCATGATGGACCGGAAAGCTCTGACAAGTCAGGATAAAATGCTATGCCTTTATTCCTATCCGATACTTTCAGGTGATAACATAGACGCTCTTGTAATTCTCGATTTTGACTTTCCGGCAATCGAAGGGCTTGAAGAAGGACTGAAAAGATCAACCGCTTTTTTGCGAAATCTGATTTTAAGCTCGGTGGACGGCGTTATCGCGTCAGATATGAAAGGCAAGATTCTTATTTTTAACGATTCAGCAGTAGAAATCAGCGGTTATAAAGTTGAAGAGGCTTTACATCAGCTCAACATCCGTGATGTATATCCGGGTGACGGCGCAAGGGAGATAATGAAGAAGCTCCGGAGCGACGAGCACGGCGGAAAGGGAAAGCTGAAATCATACATAGTTGAAGTCCGGGGGAAAAACGGAGAGAATATTCCCATCAGCCTTAATGCTGCAATTGTGTATGAAGAAGAACGCGAAGTTGCAACAATCGGATTTTTTCACGACATGCGTGAAACCCTCAGGATGAAAAAGGACCTTGAAAAAGCTCAGATACAGATCCTCCAGTCGGAAAAAATGGCATCTCTTGGAAAATTGGCGGCAGGCGTTGCGCATCAGTTGAATAACCCGTTAAGCAGCATCACCCTTTTTACACAGCTCGTACTCGAAGAATATAAACTTGAAGAAGCGGCGCGTAATGACCTCACCCGTATCTATAAGGAGGCCCAGAGATGCCGGGACACGGTTAAGGAACTGCTCGAGTTTGCGCGGCAAACCCGTCAGGAAATGCGTCCGCACGATATAAACAGCGCTATTTTGCGCACCATGTTTCTACTTGAAAACCAGACCCTTTTTCATAATATTGAGATAGAAAAGGAGCTTTCTCCCTCACTTCCTGAAGTTTACGGAGACATCCAGCAGCTGAATCATATTTTTATGAACGTAATTTTAAATGCCGCAGATGCGATGGAAGGAAAGGGAAAACTTTCCATAAAAAGTTATAGGCCCCTGCAAAGTGATATCGTAATCATTGAAATATCAGACACCGGCCCCGGAATACCACAAAACATACTGCCGCATATATTCGAACCCTTCTTTACCACAAAGGAAGAAGGGAAAGGCACAGGTCTCGGGCTTAGCCTTGTGTACAGCATGATAGATAATCACAAGGGAAGAATATACGCAAAGAGCCGGCCAGGCAAAGGAACAACTTTTGTGATTGAACTTCCCACCGCCAAATTGGACAAGGAAGGAGCTGTAAATTGAAAAACAAACCCGAAACAGCGCATGTTCTTGTTGTTGATGACGAAGAAGGAATAAGGATCGGAGCGGAAAGAATACTTATCAGGATGGGATTAAAAGTGCTTACGGCGGCAAGAGGAAATGAAGCTCTTGATATAATGGAAAGAGAAGATGTCTCAATAGTTCTTCTTGATCTGAAAATGCCCGGACTTGACGGGATGCAGGTTTTAAGAAGAATCAAGGAAAGCAACCTGAACATTCTGGTTATAGTTATTACAGGCTATGCAACCGTTGAAACCGCAATTGAAGCCATGAAACAGGGCGCATATGATTTTATTGCAAAGCCTTTTGAGCCTGACCATCTGAGAATAGTCGTCAACCGTGCAAGGGAAAAAATAAAACTGACATATGAGACGGAAAGTCTTGATCTGGAAAGGAAAAGAACTCTGGCGGACCTTGGAACCGAAAAAAGCCGCATCAGGACTATTATCGAATCTCTTCCAAACGGAATTGTCGTAACCAATTCATTGGGACAGGTTGCGCTTATGAATCCGGCTCTTTTAAGATATATTGGCATTGACCCTTCATGCGGCGTTACAGGTGAACATATAGGTCATTACGTTAAAGACGAGGGATTTTGCAGGCTTGTTATGGAAATCTCACAGGGAAAACATCCTGATGCCGGAGATGTTCCTGCATATGAGTTTTCCCCTGTTGAAGGCAAATTTCTCATGGCAAGGGGAAGGCCTGTTCTAGGAGATGAAAACGAATGTCTTGGCGCTGTTGTTGCGATTGAAGATATTACAGCACTGAAGGCGCTTGACAGGCTCAAATCCGAATTTGTAGCCAAAGTATCCCATGAACTGAGATCTCCGCTTTCCACAATCCATGAACAGATAGCCGTTGTTTTAAAAGACATGGCGGGCGAAGAATCAAATGACGAAAAGCTCATCCTCGCCCGTGCAAAAGAAAAAACAAGCGGTCTTATCTCCCTTATAGGAGATCTTCTTGATTTATCCCGTATAGAAGCAGGCGCTGTTTATCATGAGCCAAAACCGGTGAATATAGATGTGTTGTTAAAGAACATCGTTGATTTTCTTGACACCAGAGCAAAAAACAGGAAACAAACGTTGGCGCTGGAACTTCCCGATTACCCTCTTCCTCCTCTTACAACAGACCCAATGGCTCTTGAAAGCATATTCGGAAATCTCATAACAAACGCAATCAACTACACCCAGGAGGGCGGTAGGATAATTGTGACGGCCGGGCTTGCAGAAAATAACCTGATTGTGAAAGTGAAGGACAACGGCTTTGGGATTGAACAGGCATATATAGATAAAATTTTTGATAAATTTTTCAGGGTAAAGAATGAAAAAACAAGGCTGATAACAGGCACCGGCCTTGGACTTCCCATAGTAAAAGGTCTATTAAACGATCTTGGCGGTTCAGTAAGCGTGGAAAGCGCTCCCGACAGGGGAAGTGTTTTCACCGTCTCTATTCCGGTTAAGAAACAATGTAACTACTCAGCCACCGATCTACGCTGATCATCACTGATATTTTTTCTTTT
>CAYVMK010000311.1:0-2102 GCA_964452445.1 uncultured Desulfonema sp.
CCCCGATAAACGGGATAAGTAAGTTTACGAAATTATTTTCTGCCACTCTTTTCAGCACCCCCTTGAGGGGTAGAAAAGCGCAGAAAATAATTTCTAACTTACTAATCTGAATACCGATGAATAACAGGCAAATAAAATACGGATGCACGAATTTATTGATCTTCGCATAAGAATTATTTTAACGGCCGTAATTACGTTTTTTCTCATTACAGGATGCGCATCTATCTATCAGGCAGGACCGGATTCTTCAGAGGCATATAAAAATGATGTGGAACAGATGCTGCGTGAAGAACTGAAATTATGGACAGACACTCCTCACCGCATGGGCGGAACAAGTTCCTCCGGCGCCGATTGTTCGGGCTTTGTTATGATCGTTTATGAGAAACTTTTCGGAGTCACGCTGCCCCGCGATACGGAAAACCAGGTTGCCGTCGGTGTTTCTATTGATAAAAATGAACTTAAACCAGGCGACCTTGTTTTCTTTAAGCCGCCCAGAATAAAACGTCATGTTGGAATATATCTCAGCAACGGTGAATTTGCCCATACATCGAGCCGGAAGGGAGTTATAATTTCAAGAATTGACGATCCTTACTGGAATAAATCATACTGGACATCCCGCCGTATCATGCCATGATTCATATCACAAACCGAATATCGATCCGCGAAGATGAAATTAAAGAGGAATTTATTCAGGCTTCCGGACCTGGCGGTCAGAATGTCAATAAAGTCGCTTCGGCAGTTCAGCTCCGTTTCGACATAAAAAACTCCCCTTCACTTACCGATGATATCAGGGAACGGCTGATCCATATCGCAGGAAAACGGCTTTCATCGGAAGGCGTTTTAATTATAACCGCCCGCCGGTTCCGTGATCAGAGTAAAAACCGGAAGGATGCCGTAAACCGACTTGCTGAAATAGTAAGAAAAGCTGCTGAACCATTGAAACCGCGCATAAAAACCAAGCCATCATACAAATCGGAAATTAAACGCCTTGAAGCAAAGCGACATCGCAGCGGAATAAAAAGGATAAGAAGGCCTGCTTTGCTCACGGAAGAATAAACCGTCAGAATACGAAATCGGCAACAATAATACTCTCGCACAGGAACGTGCTTTATCATTTTATTCCTTTCGTCAGGCTTATTTAAGGTAAACCCTCTTGACCCGCTCCGTCAGTGATGAAACAATCTCATAATTTATTGTTCCGGATATTGATGCGACTTCATCAACTGTAACAGCCGAACATCCCTGTTTTCCAAAAATAACAATCTCGTCTCCAGTTTTTACTCCCGGAATATCTCCGACATCAAGCATTGTCAGATCCATGCATATGCGGCCGACTATCGGCGCTCTTTCTCCGCAGACAAGCATATATCCGTGTGAAGAAAGAAGCCGGCTGTATCCGTCCGCATATCCGACAGGCACCGTTGCAATGGTTGTCGGCTTTTTTGTTTCATATGTAGCTCCATAACTGACTTTGAAACCGGCAGGAACATCTTTCAGATGAATGATCATGGATTTTACCGTCATTGCAGGCATAAGAGATGCTTTCTCTTTTTTGACTTCTTCTGACGGATACAGGCCATACATCGCTATACCTGCCCGAACCATATCAAGATGTGTTTCGGGCATATCAATTATTCCGGCGCTGTTCGCCGCATGCCTGACACCAAATTCAATGCCTTTCTTCTTAAGACTGTTTATAAATTCCATAAATATCTCAAACTGTCTTCTTGAAAAAGATTTGTCGGAACTGTCTGCCATGGAAAAATGGGTAAATATACCTTCCGGTTCCAGTCCGGTAAGTCGGACAATCGATTCGACTTCGCGCAAGGCGGAACCTGAATCCGGCAATATTCCAAGCCTTCCCATTCCTGTGTCTATCTTGATATGAATCCTGATTTTGCTCTTGTGCAACAGCGCAAAAGCAGAAAGAGATTCTGCTGTTTGCAGGGAATAAGCGGTCTGGGTAAGATCAAATTTTAAAATCTCTTTATAAAAAGGCGGGGGGGTGTACCCGAAAATTAAAATCGGCGCATCAATTCCTTCATTTCTTAATATAATCGCCTCGTCTATCCGGGCAACACAAACCCAAACACACCCAACCA
>CAYVMK010000311.1:2112-3504 GCA_964452445.1 uncultured Desulfonema sp.
TCGGCGCCGTTATTAAGAGCACAGCGCGCAATTTCCACCGAGCCGTGCCCGTATCCGTTTGCCTTTACAACAGCCATCAGGCGCGAGTCGGGATCAGCAATTCGTCGCAGTTCGCGCACATTATGGGCAATAGCCTTAAGATCTATCTCCGCCCGGAGAAGTTCTCCAGTCAATACGGCCTCGCAATAAATATCACCTTTTCGATTTTTTCCGGTGAGTTTCGTGTGTTCTACAGCTTGCAATATTCCAGGCAGAATGCGTCGGCAACACCCTTGCAGTTTACCTTTCCCTGAACAATATTTGCGCCGAGCTTTATTTCGGCATTTTCCCTGAATGCCCTTTTCCATCCTTTATTCGCAATCTCAACGGCATATGGCAGTGTCGCATTAGTCAAAGCAAGTGTTGATGTTTTAGCAACCACACCAGGCATGTTTGCCACGCAATAATGGACAACACCGTCAACAATGTAAATAGGGTCTTTATGAGTCGTCGGTCTGGATGTTTCAAAACAGCCTCCCTGATCAATGGCAACATCAACAAGTACTGAGCCTTTTTTCATGGTTTTCAACATTTCCCGCGTCACAAGTTTGGGGGCTTTGGCTCCAGGAATAAGAACAGCCCCGACCACAACATCAGCTTCTTTTATAAGTTTCCGTATAGTTGCAGGCGTTGACATAAGAAGAAAACAATTTCTCGGCATCACATCACTCAGATAACGGAGACGGTCCAGATTACTGTCAAGCAGGTAAACCTTTGCGCCTAAGCCACAGGCCATCTT
The DNA here is from genome assembly GCA_964452445.1 of uncultured Desulfonema sp. Lineage (GTDB taxonomy): Bacteria > Desulfobacterota > Desulfobacteria > Desulfobacterales > RPRI01 > RPRI01. Next base: position 2,891 of record CAYVMK010000311.1, read on the forward strand.
TGCTGCATTGGTTCCGACAACACCGCCTCCGATTACAAGAACCGTTCCTGGATCAACTCCAGGCACTCCGCCCAGAAGAACCCCCTGCCCGCCCTGCGACATCTCCAGATATTTAGCGCCCTGCTGAATAGCCATTCTGCCGGCCACTTCACTCATAGGGGTCAGCAACGGCAAAGAACCATCCGGTTTCTGGATTGTTTCATAAGCAATATTTACCGATTGCTTCTTTATAAGAACTTTTGTCAACTCCTCGGCAGCAGCAAGATGAAGATAAGTAAACACAATCTGATTTTTTCTTATCAGTTCATACTCCGGCGGCATCGGCTCTTTTACATGCATAACCATTTCAGCCCGATCAAATATTTCACGGGGAGTTTTAACAATTTGAGCTCCGGCTTTTATATAAGCAGAGTCATCAAACCCGCTTCCGATTCCCGCGCTTTTTTCAACAAGAATATCATGACCGTTTTGTTTCATTACTTCGACCCCTGCAGGAGTCATGGATACGCGGTTTTCTTCCGTCTTTATCTCCTTAAGAATTCCGACAATCATATTCAACTCTCTGTCGGATTAAACCATATACCTTATAGCCTTTTCCAAGAAGCAGCTTTGCC
>CAYVMK010000312.1:0-3497 GCA_964452445.1 uncultured Desulfonema sp.
TGTGTTGGGTGTGTTTGGTGGGTGGTTTAAAAGACTCTGGGCGATGTTTTATGCAAGAAACCTTGAATTTTTCAGAGACAGGTCGGCACTCGGATGGAACTTTCTCTTTCCTTTTTTGATAGTAGCCGGTTTTGGAATGATTTTTGGCGGAAAAGATTACGCGGAATATAAAGTAGGCGTTTTCCCGTCACAATATGAATCCGTATCCGTCGGCAAGACCGATCTTCCTTCAGAATTCAAGGAAACCCGCTATATTAAATTTATAGGGTTCAACTCCTTTGAAGACGGAATAGAAAAACTAAAACACCACAAAATAGATTTTCTTGCAAAGACCGGATCACCGGAACATGAATACTGGGTAAGCGACAGTTCACCGAAAGGATATATAGTTGAAAAACTCTTTAAGGGCAGCCTTCTTCCGGAAGGCAAAGTCGTTGCCGGAAAAAGGGAGATCAAAGGAAAGGAGATAAGATACATAGACTGGCTCTTCCCCGGGATACTGGCAATGAACATGATGTTCAGCGCCCTCTGGGGAGTCGGATATGTCGTAGTCCGCTACCGTAAAATAGGAGTATTAAAACGTCTGAATGCAACTCCTCTGACGGCTTTCGAATATCTTTCAGCCCAGATTCTCTCACGCATATTCATCCTCATGTTTACACTTGCCATAGTCTGGATCGGGTGCAGCTTTATATTCTCCTTTAAGGTGGAAGGATCTTATTTTGACCTTTTCATCATTTTCCTTACAGGAGGTGTATGCCTCAGCGCATTCGGGCTTGTTGTCGCGGCAAGAGGAACAAGTGAAGAATTTACAAGCGGTGTAGTAAATTTTATTTCCTGGCCCATGATGTTTTTATCCGAAGTCTGGTTTTCCCTCGAAGGATCATCACGCTGGGTAAAATTAATCGCGAAACTCTTTCCATTGACCCACATGCTTACAGCCGTCCGGAAGGTTATGAACGACGGCGCTAAACTAGCCGATGTAACCCCTGAACTCGCTGTTCTCGTTTTCATGACGGCAATTTCCCTTGCTGTCGGAGCCGCACTTTTTTCCTGGAACAAGTAGACAAATTTCCACCCTCGTTCGTCTATGCAGTTAAAAAGCCGTGAAAGGAGGGCTATATGAAAAGGATCGCTTTATTTGCATTAGTTGTTATGGTGATCGGTCTTGCCGGAGCAGGTGAATCTCTTGCAGGAAGAATCGAAAGAAGAGATTCAAGGCAGCACGGCAGGATCGAGGATGGAATAGAAGACGGCGAAATCACCCGTCAGGAAGCACGGTTTTTAGGAAACGAGCAGCACAGGATAGATAATCAGAAAGATAGGGCCATGCGCGACCGCGACAGGCACTTATCAAAAAGAGAACGAATGAGGCTTGAACAAAGGCAGGACCTGGCAAACAGGCATATTTACCGGATGAGGCATAATGATACGAGCAGGTGCGACCGGGACTATTACGATGATGATATTTCGTTCAGGAAAAGCGCGGTGGCGGTTCCGATCTTTTTACCGCCATTGCCGCCTCTGCCTCTTGTTTTTCCGGGGATGCATATCCGAATCTTCTCTTCGAGATAAAATATGGACTTATGCCGGGGCAACGGTTATTATCAGGCATGTCGGAACGCCGCAACAACAGATATCCTTCCCCCGGCAGCGCCGGTAAAGCTTCCGAAGCTCAAACAGTTTTACTGGCTCAAAAAGCCGTTTCGGGAAGTTCCCATGCCTTTAATCAGCTGGCCGATCTTTATTATAATAAAATTTTCAGGATGGTCTATTACCGGATTAAATATAAAATGGATGCGGAAGACCTCACCCAGGAAATTTTTACACAGGCTTTCAGAAATCTCAATGGCCTTAAAGAAGTTGAAAAGTTTAAAAGCTGGCTTTTTTCCATAGCAGTAAACAAGGTCAAAGATTTTAAAAGAAAAAAACAGTTTACTTCACTGTTCGGCATTTTATCAGACAGGAATATTAAAGACGATGAAGAGCCTGGTACAGAGCCTGACAGCAGACCGGATGCAAATCCGCTTTATAATGTTATGAGGCAAAACTTCTGGAGACAGTTTGAAGAAGTTCTCAAGAGGCTCTCATATCTTGAAAAGGAAATTTTTTTATTAAGATTTCTCGATCATCTGGGGATAAATGAAATATCGGTCGCTCTTGATAAAAATGAAAGCACTGTGAAGACTCATCTTTATAGGGCGCTTAAAAAATTAAAAGATGATGATTCTGTTATAAGGCTTTTGAAGGAGAGTATGCCGTGAATGATAACGGCCATCTTACAGAGGATCGGATAATAAGGGCTGTTGCGGACAAATCGCAGCTTTCCTCTTCCGAAAAAGAGCACTTGTCAAATTGCCCCGGATGCATTTCTGCATCAGAGAGTTTTGAAAATGACCTCAAACAGATCGGCAAAATTGCCGAGCTGTCGGTTCCGTCGCCAAAAAGGCGCTTTACTGCTTATGAGAATAGATCGGAAAGAAACTTTTTCCGGGTTTTCGGGCTGCGAACATCTCTTGCGGCAGCAATTACAGCTCTTTTTTTTGTAATTACATTACATTCCGACTCCATGAAGTCTTTATTTAATACGGAACCCGGTTCGTACATCGACAAACTTCATTCTGACGATTTATTTATCACGGAAATAAACTCGCTTGTCGAAAATGCCCTTCCACATAAATATACAAACATTTACGGGGAAGCAGATCCGGATTATGACGACGATTCCATGGATTTTATTATTCCATCATCCGGCAATGCTACAATATCAGGAGAGGAAGAAGGAGGGCTATTATCATGATAAACAGAAAACTATTTTTGTGTGTTTTTACCATTCTGATTGCTTTAACTTCTGATGCCTTTGCAGTAGATGGCGCGCCCATGGGAAAATGGTGGCACGATTCTTTGATATCAAAAAAGCTTAACTTGACCGAGCAAGAGAGTCAAAAGATAGATGCGCTCTTTGTAGAAAGTATGCGCAGGATGATCGATTTGAAAAGTGGCGTTGAAAAAGAACGTTTTGAGCTGCGCAACCTTCTGGAAAATAAGACAGGAAATGACTCTGCTGTCAAAGAACAATTTAAAAATCTTGAAAAAGCAAGATCTGCAATTGCTTTTGAACGGCTCCAGTTTTTGATGATGGTAAGAGAAGTTCTTGGCATCAAGCGGTTCAGGGAGCTTAGCTCATCTTCTGAAAGTTCCGGAAAGGATAGGCGCAGAAACAATCGATTGCAATGATATCCATCCTCAAATAAATCACATTGCATTCATGTGAAAACTCATCCTATAAACACTTTACTGTTGCTGTTAAATCGTTTATATGAAATCTTCATTTTCCATAATAAGCCGTTGGAATAAAATAACCATGCCATTTAAATGGTGAGAACGGCATAAGGAGCCGTAATGAAATGGCCCGGAAAGTAACAGTCATTTCGTAACGGCTCCTAACCCCGATAAACGGGATAAGTAAGTTTACGAAATTATTTTCTGCCACTCTT
>CAYVMK010000313.1:0-3497 GCA_964452445.1 uncultured Desulfonema sp.
TGAAATTCATCCTCACTGGTCAAAATAATCAGAAAATATCGGTTAATTTATTCCGGAAATCAACACCCCTTTTCTTCTTCACTCTTCACATGTTCGCTTCGAAGGAGGACGGGGTGTCAAAGCCGTTTCTTCTGCAAATGACTTCACGTGTCGCCTCTTCAATGTCACTAACAACCATCTCCCCTATCATCTCTTCAAAGGAGATTTCGGGAGTCCATCCCAGATTTTTTTTCGCCTTGGAAGGGTCGCCCAATAAAGTATCGACTTCCGTTGGCCTGAAATACCTGGGATCGATCAAAACAACCGGCTGACTTTTTTTCAATTTGTTTCCCGAAAGATACGAGCCTGTTTTTGAAACAATCTTTTCAGGATCAAACCCTGCAACAACACCTTTCTCCTTTACTCCGCCTCCCTTCCACTCAATCTCTATTCCGGCTTCCCTGAATGCATATTCGCACAGATCTCTTACAGAGTGCTGGACTCCGGTCGCAATCACATAATCATCCGGTCTCTTCTGCTGTAAAATGAGCCACTGCGCCCTCACAAAGTCTCTTGCATCACCCCAGTCCCTGAGGGCATTCAGATTTCCCAGAAAGAGTTTGCTTTCAAGGCCAAGCGCAATGCGGGCTGCCGCTCGCGTTATCTTGCGGGAGACAAAGGTTTCGCCCCGAAGCGGCGATTCATGGTTGAAGAGAATGCCGTTGCATGCAAACATGCCGTATGCCTCACGGTAGTTCACAGTGCACCAGTACGCGTAGAGTTTGGCGCAGGCATAAGGCGAGCGGGGATAAAACGGGGTGCGCTCGGTCTGGGGAATCTCCTGAACTTTCCCGTACAACTCGCTTGATGAAGCCTGGTAGAAGCGGGTTTTCTTTTCAAGGCCGAGGATTCTTATCGCCTCAAGAACTCTCAGGGCGCCGATAGCGTCGGTATTTGCAGTATATTCAGGTGTTTCAAATGATACCTGAACATGGCTCTGGGCTGCAAGATTGTATATCTCATCAGGCTGGACCTCCTGAATAATTCGGATTAGATTGGCGGAATCCGTCATATCTCCGTAATGCATGAAAAACCTTACATCCTCTTCATGGGGATCTCTGTATAAATGGTCAACCCTCTTGGTGTTGAACGAGGAGGCCCTCCGTTTTATCCCGTGAACCGCATATCCCTTGTTAAGAAGCAATTCCGCAAGGTAAGCTCCGTCCTGACCCGTTATTCCCGTTATCAAGGCTGTTTTCATAATATATAGCTCCGCTCCCTGGTTTACATACGAGACCATAAAAATTTATCATAATATTTAAGATATTGGATACAATACTTGTATCCGGTTTGCAAGAAACATCAGTGCTTTATAAAACAAAAAAAAGGGCTGCACAAGCAGCCCTTCCGAGACATTTGGATAACACCCCTTATTGTCTAAATTGGCGCGCCCGGCAGGATTCGAACCTGCGGCCTACGGATTCGTAGTCCGGCGCTCTATCCAACTGAGCTACGGGCGCAAAATGAATTGATTTGAAATTTGGGCTGTTAATAGGATATAGTCATGAAAATGTCAATTGAAAAAAGGACATGCAATAAAAAGATTGAACCGCTAAGTCGCGAAGGACGCGAAGAATTTTTATTCGAAGAAAATAATCTTAGCGGCCTTGGCGTCTTGAGCGAAGCGGGCGGTTTAAAGAAAAGTGAAGAACATGACGCATGAAGAATACATGAAGCAGGCCATGGACGAGGCAAAAAAGGCTGGACAAAATGGCGAAGTTCCTATAGGGGCAATACTCGTTGCCGAAAACGGAGAAGTCCTTTCATCTGCATGTAACAGGACAATATCCCTTTGTGATCCATCGGCTCACGCAGAAATGCTTGTCATGAGGGAAGCCGGGAATAAAATAAAGAATTACAGGCTGTTAAATACAATTCTTTATGTAACAGTCGAACCATGCATCATGTGCATGGGCGCAGTAATTCATGCTAGAATAAAAAGGGTGGTGTTCGGAACATATGATCCGAAGGGGGGGGCGGCAGGCTCTATCTACAACTTTGCGGAAGACACAAGATTGAATCACAGAACCGGGATAATATCAGGCATTTGTGAAGAAGAATGCAGGAGACTGATACAGGATTTTTTTAAGAAGAGGCGGGTAAAGGGGTGAAAAAAACCGAAACAGAAAATGAAAAGCAGCAAATAACTTTGAACCGCAAAGACGCGAAGGATGCAAAGAGGTTTAGTTTTTTTGTTGATTGGGTTTACAATCAACAAAATATTCCTTGCCTTACGGCAGCTTTACTATTTGCGAATGTTTTTGGTTTGCCGTGAGTACCCGGCAAACCAAAAGAATACAATCTTCGCGAACTTAGCGTCTTGAGCGAAGCGGGCGGTTTAAAAACAAGGTAAAGAGTAAAAAGATAAAAGACTGAAGGCTGACGAAAGGAGCAAAATCCGTGGCGAATATAGTAATCATCGGAACTCAATGGGGAGATGAAGGCAAAGGCAAAATCGTCGATCTGCTTGCCGAATATGCCGATATGGTGGTAAGATTTCAGGGCGGGAACAATGCCGGCCATACAATGGTCGTAAACGGTGAAAAATTCATCAGCCACCTTGTTCCTTCAGGCATTCTGCAGAAAAAAACCTGCATCATAGGAAACGGCGTTGTCGTCGATCCCAAAGTGCTTCTTGATGAGATAGATTATCTTAAAGAAAAAGGCGTGACGGTAGATCCTGACAATCTCATGATATGTGAAAAGGCGCATGTCATAATGCCTTACCATAAAAATATAGACGTGGCATCTGAAAGCATGAAGGGAAAAAACAGGATCGGGACAACCGGACGCGGGATCGGCCCCTGTTACGACGACAAGGTATCACGAAGGGGAATACGGTTTGCCGAACTTGTAGATACTGAAGTTTTCAGGGAAAGGCTTTTATCCGTACTTCCCGAAAAGAATTTTATTCTCGAAAAATATCTTTCCTGTGAAGCGCTTGATGCGGAGAGTATATTAAAGGAATACTCTTCCTACTCCAGACGTCTCGCTCCCTATATTACAAACATCTCTGTTGTTATCCACAGGGCTATGAAGGAAGGAAAACATGTTCTTTTCGAAGGGGCACAGGGAACCCATCTCGATATAGACCACGGAACTTACCCGTATGTAACATCATCCAATACGGTTGCCGGCAATGCGTGCAGCGGCTCGGGCATAGGGCCGAAAGAGATCACAGGCGTAGTCGGGATTGTAAAGGCGTATACCACGAGAGTCGGGGAAGGCCCCTTCCCTGCCGAACTCCTTGATGAAACAGGCGATTACATGCAGAAAAAAGGGGCTGAATTTGGAGCGACTACAGGAAGAAAAAGGAGATGCGGATGGCTCGACACGGTTCTTCTGCGAAATGCCGCAAGATTAAACAGTCTGACCGGTCTTGTCATAACGAAGCTTGATGTCCTCGGAGGACTGAAAACTTCGTTATGACAAAACCAACACCAAACACACCCAACACA
>CAYVMK010000314.1:0-3491 GCA_964452445.1 uncultured Desulfonema sp.
TTGAGACTTACCGCTTGATTTATTTTTTTGGTAAAATACGGTACTCTTCAGTATTTTAGAACATAAAAGCTTGGCTACAACGTCGATTTCAGATCCGGCCGCAAGCAGAAGACGAACAAATTCGATGGAAAAAGTTGAAAAGTTTTCCTCTCTGATATCGACATATCTTGAAACTTCTTTTAGATCAGAATCGAGAGTAATAAAGTATTGCCAGTGCGGGCAAATCATAATTTCCTCTCTTTATGGGTTATTCGGAAGGCTATTCGGATTTCAATATATTATTAAGTTGTTATAATCTTTAAATGTTATTTTATACCCGATGAGTGTAAAGATACAATCTTGATCTCCTGAATCAGGCACATCGGTTTTGAGTTCTTTTCCATTGTTAGAAATTCTTATATTTTTTCAGATTCCTGTAAAAGTTCTCATGCACACCTAATGCAATCAATATGCGTTTTTTACTATCCCACTGATATGCCAATAGATGTTCCTGTTTGACCATCCGAAATTTGTATACCCATATGTCGGCAAGATCCCCTACCTTTCTTTCTCCAATTTCTGGATATTTAACAATCTCCTGGACAGCCTTATCCAAATCTTTGATTTGGTTCTTTTTTAATTTTTTTTTCTGTTTGGCAAAAATGGGAGTTTGTACTATCTCAATATCCAACTTATTTCCCTTTACCGAATTCGTAGGGTGTTAATTCCCCGGCCTCAGCCTGCTCACGCCCCACAAGAATTTCTTGGACGAATGAAAAAGAAAGATCTGGATTGTCTTCGAGTATCTCGCCCATTTTTGCCCAGTATTCAATTTGACCCGCTAGTGACCTGTGCAAAGCCCGGGAGTGAGCTCTTGCTTTTCTAGCCAGAGGATCGGATATTCTTATTGCTGTTGACATATGAAACCTCCAATCTTGAAACTACAAATTTATATGAAACCTCCAATCTTGAAACTACAAATTTATATGAAACCTCCAATCTTGAAACTACAAATTTATTTGCATAAATTGTCGCATATTGCAACATATTTTTCTTGAATAGTTGTATATACCCCTATACTTTCCCTTACGTAAACCGCGTTTGGCGGGATTTCTGTATTAGCAGTTTGACACAAACCGATTTATCTTTTATTAAGAGCAATAATATAATCTCACATGGAGATGGAGAAAAAAATATGACTAAATCAAAAAAGATGAAACCAAACTATAAATCGGAAACTCCGGATAACGTCAAAATGAGCGTTCTGGAACCAATGGATTACAAATACCGGCAAAAAAGAGATATCGTAATTGAAATTGAACAGCCTGAATTTACCTCCGTATGTCCCATGACCGGACTTCCGGATTTCGGATGCATAATCATACGATACGTTCCGGACAAAAAAATAATCGAACTCAAGTCATTGAAATATTATCTGCTTCAATACAGGAATGTAGGCATTTTTTACGAGCATGTCGTAAACCGCATATTAGATGATCTTGCAGCGGTATTAAAGCCGAAAAGCATGGAGATCACCGGCGAATTCACTGCAAGGGGGGGGATAACAACAACGGTAACTGCAACATTAGGTGACGACAGATGATTTCAGGCAAAAAGGTTTACGGCGTTTATACGACGGTTTTTCTTATAATACTTTATCTTTCATTCTTTGTTTCAGGCTGCTCGCTTTTTACGACTGGAAACAAATCAGGCGTAAATGATACATCAAAACCTGCCGGGAATGACCTTATAAAAAGAATCGCTCTGACAAAGTTCGAAAACAAATCCTTTATCGGCGAGGGCGAATTTGAAGATATATTTCAAAATAACCTTTTTCTGAAATTTGAAAAAGCCTGCCCCGGTATCTCATTAATAAAACCGGAAGAGACCGGAAATAACATCCTGTCAGGAAAACTCCCGAAAACCGGTTCTGGCCAGATAGACAGCTTGAAAATTGCCGAAGCCGGAAGAGAGGCCGGCATGAATGCAATAATAACCGGCATTCTGATCGATATTGCCGGAGTGGAAGAAAAACGGGGCTTTCTATTGTTTGAAAGATCTCAATCTTTTGCCCGGGTGGATATGATAATCAATGTTTATGATGCTGCAACCGGAACCAAACTCTATGAAGAAAGTATAAAACAACAGATAGAAATAGCGGAGCATGAATATGATGCTCTCATGGGTAAAACTCCGAAATGCGTAATGGAATTTAAAGAAAAGATAACGGACGCTCTTTTTCTGATAGGAAAATCGGTTTGCAGTAAGATAAAAAAACAACCCTGGCAGGGATTTGTCATTTCAGGTCAGGGAGGCGGGATAACTATATCATCAGGGGAAAATGCAGGACTCAAAACCGGAATGGTTTTTGATGCTTATGATGCGGGAAAAATCATTTCGGGATCTGACGGGCAGAAATTTTTCATGCCTGGGCAAAAAGCCGGAACAGTTAAAATAAAAGATGTTTTCCGGGATAAGGCAGAAGCGGTCATTTTGACCGGAAGCGATGTAAAAGCAGGAAGTATCATAAAAATCAGGTAAAATTTTGAACTTTACGAGGCCGTCAAGAATATTTGACCTTATAAATATTTATAGGATCGCTGATTCCTTTTACGGTTACCGGAGGAAGGGCTTCGGCGTCTATATCCTTTGAAAGCCTCTTGAAAGTCGATTCGCTGATGAGTATTTCCCCTTCCTTTGCGCGGCTCTGCAACCTTGCCGCCATATTGACCGCCATTCCCACCGAAGTATATTCCTTTTTCCTCAGGGAACCGAGTATGCCTGAAAAAACCTTGCCGGTTGCGATTCCGATACCTATCCTGAGCCTCAAGCCGTTTCTCCCTCCAAGCATATCATCTATCTGCCTGGCCTTCTCCTGCATTTTTATTGCCGATTTCACCGCCCTGTCGGCATCATCGGGAAACAGAACAGGCGAGCCGTATGCTACCATGATACTGTCTCCGATATGCTTATCAACAGTCCCATTGAAGTTGTATGCTATCTCCCCCAGAGGCGAAAAATAATGATTATTCAGAAATTCGGCCAGCGTATCAGGGGAAATATTCTGGGACATGTTGGTAAATCCGCGGATGTCCGAAAACAGAATTGAAACCTCATGAAATGTCGGCTCGAGATATCCGGTGGAATTTTCTATCTCCCTGTATATCTGCTGGGAAACAAACTGCCGCAGCCTTTTTCGCACATTTATCTCCCGGATCTTGGCCCTCAGCTCGATATTGTCGAAAGGCTTGGTGAGGAAACCGTCGATTCCTTCGTTTGTCGCAAGTATCGCGGCTTCCATCGTCGCATATCCCGTCAGAATTATTCTTGTCACCTCCGGATTGAACATTCCTATGGCGGCAAGCGTATCAAGGCCGTTCAAACCTGGCATCCTGTAATCCGAAATGACAGTCGATAACAGTGAGGGGTTATTCTTTATAAACTCTATGCCCTCCTCTCCGTTGGCCGAAGTGTATAACTCATATGGCTCATTTTTAAGAGCCCTGACCACG
>CAYVMK010000315.1:0-3484 GCA_964452445.1 uncultured Desulfonema sp.
CCATGGGAGCAAACGACATGGGCGGAGTTCTGATGGAAGAGACGGTAGTAAAGGCGACCGGCATTGAAACCAAGGCAGGTATACGAGTTTATCGACATAATAACAAACGCAGGCAAAAAGCCTGTCCGCCTAACGACAATTATAATTCCCGAAATAAATAACATAAAAAAAGTGTTAATACCATTCAAATCGTTGATAAAAAGGAGAGATTTGGATGGTTACAGGAAGTTGTACGTAAGAATAAAACCCAATTATGAATTGATGACCCCCCGTTTCAGTAACACGGGAGGCTGAAAATACATTTTTTGTTTATCACAATTCTTTATTTTAATAAAATCCTGCTTGTTTTATCCATATTTTGAAGAATTCCCATGGCAAACCATGGTCAGCCAAGAAAGGGCATCCAGAAGAAGCTTTTGCTATGTTATTCTCTACATGCTCATTGGATATCCGGTTTGCACCGGATAAATCCTTTTCTATTACATTGTGGCTGGTAAGTTCGGTCGCGAAATCTTTGGCTTTGATTGTGAGCGTCGGCAAAAAATCTGCTAATGGTCTGCCATCGGGAATCATGAGTTTGTGTTTCATGTCGCTGGTAGAATAACCGCCGAATAACGCTTGATCCCCTTTTGAACGGATGATGGCAAAACCCTTGTCATCAACACCGCGTTCGTAAATTATACCCGATAGCTTCTTCTCTGATTTTGTCAGTTTTTCGCGGGCAATCACACGGTCGACATCTAAAAGACGTTGCTCTATTATTTCCTGTTTTCTGGTCTGAACCGCAAAGTAGGTTTGAGCAAAGGAGATTTCACTTTTTGCGGAGTCGCCGTTTTGAGCAATCAGATAGCAGGCGTAACGGGTTAAGGCCATATCATCTACTTCGCGCTGACCGCCTTTGCCAATTTCGATCATTTTGTTGACCTCAACAAAATGATCCGTCACTTTGACAGCGGCATTTTCACAGGCGGTCTTTGCCTTTTCTATTACTTTAAGAAAATTCCGCCATTCTGCATATCCCAATATCTCCTGTAATTCACGCGCGCTCCAGCATTCCAGATTGTTGAAAAGATAACAGGCACTTTAGAATTTTTCAAATAGCTCGATGATGAGTTCTTTTTTCACAGGATTATCCTAATAATCTCGTTTAGTGGTTTTTACTTATCACACTTCATATTTTTAATAAAGTCCTGCTTGTTTTATCTATATTTTGAAGATGTTCCGCCGCAAGTCCGCAGCGGCGGACCTCCGGCGGAGATTGCGCCCGCGTTTCGGTTTAAAAGAATATTTTTTTTGGTTTGGCTCGATTCTTCCAAATATCTCTCCATGGCGACTATTCTAACCCGTATTCCGAAAATGTCATGACTTTTCCGGAATGCACGCCGATAAAGACATAAGTCTGAAAAGAATACCTGAAATTATTTCAGCAGCACTTGGCTATGCCGCGTGAATTCCCGTTCTTTCCTATCATCCATGTCTGAATGATATAGGCAGCGCATCCAACGCCCGGAGTTACGCTTATAGCTTCCGACGGGCAGTTTTTCGCGCACGCACCGCACTCCATGCACCCGTTTTTATCGACTACCCCGGCTTTTTTATTCTCCACCTTAAAAACTCCGTGCGGGCAGACTATTTCACACATACCGCATCCTATACATGCTTCACTGTTTAACGACAGTGTTGAAACATCATATAAATATCTAAAGTCCTGCATCATCTTCTCCTATATAATATCAACGGCTTCGTAAAAAGTCCGATTTCTTCGTTGCGCTTCATCCTTCGTCATTGCGGCGTACTTTTATAGTATGCCTCATTCCTCAAGATTCGCGACGCCTTGAACTTGAACTTTTTACTTTGCCGTCCGAATTATATCTTTTACGATTTCATCAATATTAATGTATAAATGCGGCGCCTATCCATAAAAGAATAGAGGCAAAGCCTGTAAGCGCCTGAACAGGGATTGCTTTCCGCATCTCCTTTTCAACTCCTGACGGCGAAGTATAAGGTGTTGAGCCTGTAAAATTCATCCCAAGATAAGAACTTACTGCCGTAGTACAAAGGAAAAGAGCTGTAAGCTCCAAGGCATTTGCGACATCTTTTAGCGTTATTACAACAAAAAAGGCTGCTATGATTCCTGTAACAGCGCCCTTGACAGAAAAAGCCTTTCCGGGAAGCAATTGCAAAATTGCAGGCACGACAATGGCGCCGGAAAAAATTCCTGCCGCATATGCAAATGCCGCCTTAATTCCTCTCGACCATGCATCCTTAAAGGAGAATATTTCCAGTCCGATTCCGGATAAAAGGAAAATTCCAAGTAATATCAATAAGGTCGGTTTTACAAGAAATGAAAGCTCAACAGGAATAAGTATCAGGCGTTCCGATACCGTGAAGGTCACACGGCGCATTGATTCATCAGCCTTCATTCCAGCATCTATAAATGTTTTTATGTCATTTGTGCGAATCGGTCCCCAGATAACCTTGAAACCGCTCTTTTTTTTCACATCTATTGCAGAAACACCCGTGGCTGAAAGCTGGGGCAGAATAAGTTCCCTGTGGCTTACTATTTTATCCAGGCATGAAGCCTTTATCCTTTTTACTACTTCCTCAGTTGAAAAAAGGCTCTTTCCGGCCGCGCACCATACGTTTATTCCCCGTGTGTCAAGTACAAGAATCCAGGCATCCATCGACGATAATTCCATGCGAAGAGCATCAAATGTCAGCTTATAATTCGCCGTAACCAGAACTGGTGAATCAGCAGCAGGTATGCCTGTGCAATAAATCCCAGGTGCAATGCCGTATGAATCCCTGCCTATTCCGAATCTCACCAAAACCGACATCGCATGATCAGCCATAGAAAGTTTTGTTCTGATTTTTGGTGCAGGGCCCGCAGCCGTATCAATAAATTCTTCAACAAACCCGCATATTTCATATCCGGGCAGGGCGAACTTGCTACATTCGGGTCCCGGCGGAGGACCACAACAGGCGGCCTCCTCCTTTTTGTTTTGCATAACAGGAGTAGACGCAAAAGGCTTTAGATGTGACACTTTGCCAAAGGACTCTTTTTTATCATTGTTGCCGCAACAATTATTTTCCATATTTTTAACCTTATAGTTTCCTTGTTTTAACTGTATTCCCCACAGACTACAAACCGGCAGCCATTTTCTTGAAATCTTTAAGAGCCTTCAAATCTATGCAATAACAGGTGCAAAGCCCATCTACCTCCCCTTTGATAAGCCCTGCTTCTTTCAGGCATTTGAGATGCTGGCTTACAGTTGACTGGGCAAGCGGAAGCATTTCAACTATTTGCCCGCATATGCATCGGTTCTCATCTTTCAGATATTTTAAAATTCTGATTCTTGCCGGATGACCAAGCGCTTTGCATACTTTTGCAAACATATCAATCGAACCATCTTCATCCGAAGGATCAGGGTCAGGAATTTTTTTATTCATGGTCAATCTCCCTTACAGGTACTCTGAAAATATC
>CAYVMK010000316.1:0-3483 GCA_964452445.1 uncultured Desulfonema sp.
GCACGGGAGGGGGCAGCACCATAAATGTCAACGGAGACGGGATTAACATCAACGGCATACCGGCCCTTGAGCGGTTCGGAGTCCGGGGGAACGGGAACCTCGGCTTTGATCTTAACCTGATGGATGATACCGGGGAGGCGAGATTTTCCATCCGGGAGGCAAGGTTTGAGGGCGCCTTTTCCGGCGTTGATTTTCTGCCCTTGGATTTATTCCAGAGTGTCAGGGGGACTCTAACGATAGAGAAAACGATTACTGTAAAATCCCTGACCCTCGAAGGGAGAGGGATATACGCCAGGGTAAACGGGAATATAAAGGGGAACAGCCTGGACATGAAGATGGAACTGATGATGGATTCGTCATTCGGACTGGAGCCGGTTCTTGCGGAAACCCTGGGACCGTACAGAGTTTCACCGGGCTACTACACCATCCCCTTTTCCCATATTTTTCCTTAGTAAGTTAGAAATTATTTTCTGCGCTTTTCTACCCCTCAAGGGGGTACTGAAAAGAGTCCCGTTTATCGGGGTTAGGGATAGAGGCAACAATATCCGTTCACGAACCGACAGGAGGAATACCATGAAATCCGGCACGAAGGATCAGGCGAAAGGCAAGTTTTACAAAACGATCAAATTACCGTGCAGACTTTCCTAATGAACAGCAATCAACCCTCTGGAAATATGAAACAAAAATCTAAGACGTCCGGGTACGATAAACGAATGTTACAAACCTCTATGGAAGTTTTAATTAATTTCCTGGGTTCGATTCGTGAACCTTTAGTGGTGCTCGATTCTGAGTTGAAGGTTGTAAAAGCCAATCATTCCTTTTACCGGACTTTCAACGTCAAACCGGACGAGACCGAGGGGGTATTAATATACGATCTTGGCAACCGGCAATGGAACATCCCAAAGCTTAAAGAATTGCTTGAAGATATCCTTCCTGAAAATACCGCATTCAATGACTTTGAAGTGGAACATAACTTTGAGACCATCGGCCGAAAGATAATGCATTTAAACGCCAGACGGATTTACCGAAAGCCGAACCAAACCCAACTGATCCTTTTGGCCATTGAGGACGTGACGGATCGGGAATATTATAAAAGAGATCTTGAGGAGCTTGTTAAAAATCGAACGGCCGAACTTATCGTCGCAAGGGAAGAGGCGGAAAAAGGCAAACAAACAGCTGAAACCGCCCTTTCCGAAATAAAAAAGTTAAAAGATCAGCTGGAAGCGGAAAGAGCCTATCTGCAAGAAGAAATCAAACTGGAATACAACCATGAGAACATTATTGGTCAAAGTGATGGGCTCAAATACGTGCTCTATAAAATTGAACAAATTGCCGGCAGCAATACCATCGTATTGATCCTTGGTGAAACCGGAACCGGCAAAGAATTGGTCGCCCGGGCCATTCACGGCTTGAGCCTGCGCAAAAACAGGGCTCTGGTAAAAGTAAATTGCGCCACCCTGCCCTCGAACCTGATCGAAAGCGAATTGTTCGGTCATGAGAAAGGCGCTTTCACCGGTTCGCATTCCAGGCACCTGGGACGATTCGAGATTGCCGACGGCGCTACCCTTTTTCTGGATGAAATCGGCGAATTGCCGCTGGAGCTGCAACCCAAGCTGCTCAGAGTAATCCAGGGTGGCGAGTTTGAACGCTTGGGCAGCTCCCGCACCATCAAAGTCGATGCACGGATTATTGTCGCCACCAATCGCAATCTGGAAGAGGAAGTCCGTAAGGGCCAATTCCGTGACGATCTGTGGTACCGGTTAAATATTTTTCCGATTACCATGCCGCCGCTCCGGGATCGCATGGATGACCTGCCGCTTCTTGTGGATTTTTATGTCAAAAAGATTTCCAAGCGATTGGGCAAGACCATTGAAATCATTCCGGCGAGCGTCATGAATGCCTTGCAGAATTATCACTGGCCTGGAAATGTTCGGGAGTTGGAAAACGTCCTTGAACGTGCGGTGATCAATTCGTCGGGTCCCAAGCTGCGCCTGGTTGATGAACTCAAGAAGCCGTTCAAGGATTTAAGCACCAGCCAAAAAACTTTGGAAGCGGTTGAGCGCGATCATATTATTCGGGTGCTTGAGCAGACCCAGTGGAAAGTTAGCGGAAAAAACAGTGCGACCGAAATCCTTGGGCTCAACCGCAGCACCTTGCGCGCCCGCATGCGTAAGCTCAATATCCGAAAAGCCTGATTTTTATTGCCGCCCCGGCTGAATGGAACACACATTGTTTGTCAACTGCAATCAATATGCAGGCCCCGCGAATCATTCGGTAGTCATTTCCATTTTTGCCCTGTCATGCCCCCATATTACGCTGAAGACCCCATAAATGCGGGTCATATATAACCATTGGTCAAATATGACCCTGCATATACGCCTATTTGTACTTGCCTTATCAGTGCTTTTTAAACTATTTCTTTTTATAAATCAGAGTGATGCGTAACAAAAAGCTAAATGTTCGAACTCTGGCATGAAGTTTGAATATCTAAAAAGCAGTGAATTAAAACGCCAATGTTCTTTCAGGGTTGGTCACGGTTTCGGCTGAGGCAAAGAAGTACACAGTTCTCGAAATCGTCGAATAACCAGAAAAACCGGCATTGCCGGGAGGTGGCCGCAATGATCGTCGTTAGAATTACTATGAACGTGCTTCCGGATAAACAGAAAGAGTTGGTGCAAACGCTTCTCTCGATGATAGGGTCAATGGAAAAGGAGGCGGGTTGTCTGAGCTATGCCCTCTTTTGTAATATCGAAGACAGAAACCTTCTGAACCTTCTCGAGGAGTGGCAAACGCGAAAAGATTTGGATCATCATTTAAGGTCCGAAATATTCCGCGTTTTACTGGGCACAAAGAGCCTTTTAAAAGAACCGCATGAAATCCATATTTACACCATCCGTCAATCGGAAGGAATGGAAGCCGTTCTTACCGCCCGGGGAAAAGAACACGACCGCGCTTGAGCAGCAGCTCCACGGTTGCTTCCAAAATATTAACATCCCGGCGTGCAGGGCCGCGTGATTTCATAAAGGAAATATCATGAAAAAGAACTTGGAATCCGGGAATATCGATCAGTTGATGGTTGAGGCCGATGAACTCATCGAGCAGATTAATTCTGATGCCTTCAAACATATGAAAGAAGAGCATCGCCTTCAGTTAGAAATGCACGCGCAAAATTTGAAAAAGCTCAAATCCGAAGTTCAGGGCAAGATTGAGAATAAGGAAACATCGGAAATAGGTTCCGGCGCCGAGGGCATACACGAGGCGATCGATGATATTGTGACGGCCATGAAAGCCCTGATAGGCGATACAGTCTGATTTTTGTCACGCGCCTTTAAATTTAAATCGAACGATCGAGACAGATGCAGGCCACCATAAAGAAAATCCTCAATGTCTTCGGGATCATAGGAAACCTCTCAACGATTGAAGCTCCCCGTAGCAAGCTACGGGGAATCTTCGACCGTAGGGAATAGCGTCTATTTTTAATTC
>CAYVMK010000317.1:0-3481 GCA_964452445.1 uncultured Desulfonema sp.
TGTGTTGGGTGTGTTTGGGGTGTTTGGGCGCATTCACCATTTCTTTCCGTTGGCATAGTTATCATTCTTACAATTGCTTTATGTCTGATGTTCGACATGCCGGGATGGATGATTATTCTGACAATGCTTGTCTTGGGCACTCAGGAATCTTTGATTTACCATTCGAGTATGATTCGAGTGGAATTTTACAGCGTTTTCTGGTGGTCTGCCGCTATTTTGACACTATCAGCCATATCGCGAATGCAAAAAAGAAAAAACATTTTGTGCTTTACGGGCGGCACTTTTATTGGGCTTTCTTTCTTGGCAAAGATGCAATCACTATTACTACTTCCTTTCGCGATTATAATCTTCTTTTTAGGACTTTCCTTTTATCAAAATGAAGGCAAATCGGATAAATCTGAGCTTTCCAAACGTTTCGCTGAATTGAATGTATCAGCAAGTTTTATTAACTTTATTGTTTTTATGTTGATCACATATGCGGCATATTTTATCAGCATACCAAGTGGAGTTCCGACATGGGCAAAATCATTCGGAATAACGCCTGTTTCTTTTATTTTCGGAGTATCTTTTCTGCTGTTATTTGTCTATCAGTTGATTCACTTAATTTCCGGTAAGTTCAACATAGATTTATTCTATATGTCTTCATTTTTAACTGTTATTGCATCCGGTTTTCTTTTCTCATTCGCTCTGCATTTTGTAGTTTATGCCGATGCCGGCATTTCCTTACAACACCTGCTTCTTGATTTCAAAATGATGTTTTTAAGAGATTCCAAGCTGTTCGGAATCAGAAACATAACAATATATTCCAAAGATTTTATATCATTTATTTTATATAATCCTGTGCCGTTTGCCGTAAACGCAGTTTTCCTTATAATACTTATTAGTGGGTTTTTTTCAAATAATCTGCGTCTTACCCCCTTGCAAATCATTTTATGCCTTATCGCAACCGCAATCGTGTATTTTAATATATTTATAGCGACCCGGTTTATCCTGCGGGATATTTTGTGGAAGGAAATGCCTTTTAACTTGCTGAACTTACTGCTCTTTGCAATTACCGTTACCCGAACGATCCGATATGAAATGATAGTTAAATGCGTCGGCGCCGGATCTATTGTTTTGCTTCTCACTGCCAACTGCATAAACTCATCGCAAATGGAACATAGAATTGATGCGAATTATAATCACTATGGTTGGGATAGAACAAGATATTTTAGCGGTGTTTATGGCGCCAATCATCGTAAATACTCCGACCTTATTAAAAGCAGGTATACGCCATCAACTGTCCGGTTTGCGGCAAAGAAGGCGACCGAGCACCGTCGGATAAAAAAAATTGTCGAATTTGTATTCCAGAATCAAATTATTGAGTATAAAAACATAGGTTTTGTATTTGAAGGAATGTCGGCATTGGTATCGGATTTGAGTTATCGAATGGTGCAAATACCCGATCAATTGCGTGGCGCGATTCTTTTCAGCAACCCAAACGCAAAAATTGATAAAAAACTCTTTTGCAATCAGGAATATGTGCGTAAACATTCCGAGTACCTTGACAAATTTCAATCCGGATTAGAAAACAGTATTACAGTACTCCCCAGGATGGACTTGAAGGTTTACTTATTTATTCCGCCAGGTTCCTATCCTGTTCTGTTAAATGAGAATATAAAAAATTCATCATATAGGATAATTCTCAAAAACGATGGTAGGTCCATGGAATTCGATGGATTTGAAATGAGAAATTACATTGAGTTAGATACGAATAAAATAGCAAATCCCTTTTTCTTTGTAATTGAAGAAATATAAAGTACTGTTTGAATAATTTTGATTTTTAATAAATATTAAAAAAAGCTTGTTCCGTCCCAGCAGTGCGTGCAGAGTTTTTCTTTCGGGAGTCCTATTGCGTTGATCAGATCGCCTAGTTTCTGATATTTTAATGTCGTAAGTTTAAGATGTCTGCATATCCTCTCGGTCATTTGCCTGTTTTTTTCCGAGTCCGGATCGGCGTATTCTTCAAGGTTTTTATCTTCCCGTCCTTCTATTTCCATAATGACTTTTCTTCCTGCAAGGTCAAGCGTTGACCTTGATGTGGAGAAGTTCAGGAACACGCAAGGATAGATAAGGGTAGGGCAGGCCGGTCGCATATGAACCTCAAGGGCGCCGCAGTCGTATAAAATTTGTATATTGTCTTTGAGCTGGGTCCCTCTTACGATAGAATCTTCGCAGAAAAGGATTTTCTTTCCCTCAATAAGTTTTTTAACGGGGATAAGCTTCATCTTTGCGACAAGATCCCGCATTTTCTGGTTCTGGGGCATAAAGCTCCTTGGCCATGTCGGGGTATATTTTACAAAGGGCCGCACATAGGGGACTTTTTTCTCGTTGGCATATCCTATTGCGTGGCCTATCCCGGAATCGGGTATTCCGGCAACGCAGTCGATTGCAACATTGTCATTTTTTGCAAGAGCGCTCCCGCACCTGTTTCGGACGTATTCTACATTGATTCCTTCATATTCGGAGGCAGGATAGCCGTAATATACCCACAGGAATGAGCATATCTGCATTTTGTCTTCCGGCTCTTTTTTCCGGACACAGGCGCCGTGTGTAAGAAAAACGATTTCACCCGGGCCGAGGAATGTTTCGGTTGAGAAGCCCAGGTTGGGAAATGCGCAGTTTTCCGAAGCAACAGCAAAAGAGCCCTCTTTTTTTCCGATAACAAGAGGCGTTCTGCCCAATTTGTCCCTTGACGCAAAAATGCCTTTATTTGTAAGAAGGAGAATTGAACAGGAGCCTTTGATGAGCTCCAAGGCTCTTTTTATGCCATTTTCAAAAGAGTCTTCTTCACAAATCAGCATAGCAACAAGTTCCGTAGGATTGGTTTCCCCTCCGCTTGTTTCGGAGAAATGCATTTTTTTGTTAAAGGCTGTTTTAGATAGCTCATCAATATTATTCAGCTTTCCGACTGTAGCTATTGCGAAAGTCCCAAGATGTGATCCTATGATAAGAGGCTGAGAATCGTTGTCGCTGATGACACCGATTCCCATGTTTCCTTTGAATTTTGGAAGTTCGGGCTCAAATTTTGATCTGAAATAATTATTTTCTATGCTGTGTATGGCCCTTTCGAAACCCTTCCTGTTCCAAACCGCGAGACCTCCGCGTTTTGTTCCAAGATGTGAATGGTAATCCGTTCCGTAATAAATATCATTTACGCAGTCATCTTTTGATACTACGCCGAACAATCCGCCCATCTTTATCATCCTTCCATGAAAAAGGTAATTACTCAGCCGCCGATCCACGCAGATCATCGCTGATATTTTTTCTTACATTATCAAATACAAATCTTTGTATTTAAATCTATCTGCGTTCATCTGTGTGAATCTGCGGCTGGATGATTAATATATATGTAACTACTCAGCCACAGATCTACGCTGATTGTCACTGATATTTTTTCTTACATTATCAAATACAAATCTTTGTATTTAAATCTATCTGC
>CAYVMK010000318.1:0-3465 GCA_964452445.1 uncultured Desulfonema sp.
GGTCACCGGCAGCAGCAGGTGGGCATGAGGGAAATAAGACCGGTACGGTTCCATGTGGTGGCAACCGGGATAAAAGTAACGCCGGGCCAAAACATTTTCAGCGTGCAGAACCTTCAAGAGTTCGTCTCGGCTCAATCCCGCTTCGGATTCGTCAACTTCCAGGATTATGTACTGGTAGTTCTGTTTTTCAAGATCATCATATTGTCGGACTTTGATTCCAGGAATATCCTTTAGACAGGAATTGTAGCACTCGTAATTCCTGCGATTGACGGCAATAAATTCATCCAGACTTTCCAGGTTGGTAAGCCCCATTGCCGCCGAGGCTTCGTTCATTTTGCCATTGGTCCCGATGTAGATGACATTGTCATACCCGGCAAATCCGAAATTCTTCATGAGGCGCATCTTTTTGGCCAAGTCATCGTTGTTGGTAACCACCGCTCCGCCTTCAAATGTGTTAAAAAACTTGGTTGCATGGAAACTGAAAACTTCTGCATCGCCGAAATTACCGATCATTCTTCCATTGTAGGAACATCCAAAGGCATGTGCCGCGTCAAAGAGGAGTTTCAAATGGTGTTTCTGTGCAATACCCGAAAGCGCTTCAATATTGCAAGGTCTTCCCCAGGTATGAACACCAAGTATCCCGGATGTTCTCGGCGTTATCATCTTTTCTACGGTTTTAGGATCAAGGAGATGAGTGCGATGATCAATATCGCAGAATACAGGGGTGATCTCTTGCCACTGAAGGCTGTGGGCAGTAGCTATGAATGTAAAAGATGGGACAATAACCTCTCCTTTAAGTTCCAATGCCCGGATGGCAATCTCCAAAGCAATAGTGCCATTGCACATGGCAATGCAATGTTTGACACCAAGGTATTCAGCAATTTTATTTTCGAATTCCTTTACATAAGGGCCATCATTAGAAAACCATCGCCGATCCAGCATATCATTCATCAGGTCGAGAAAACGCTGGCGATTGCCGACGTTCGGGCGACCGACATGTAACTTATCATCGAAAGCAGGATGACCGCCAAAAATTACAAGATCCTCTATTGCCTTTTTCATCGCAGGTGCCACCCTTCCTCCCTGGCTTTGATTACTTTCCCTGGGACACCTACCACTGTTGCATTTGCCGGTACATCCTCTACAATCATGCTCCCTGCACCAACAACTGACCATTCTCCGAGTTGTTTTTTTTCAATGATATTTGCTCCGGTACCCACATAACAACCTGTGCCAACCAATACGTTACCTGAAACATGCACACCGGGCGCCAATGTGGCAAAGTCTTCCAACACAGTATTATGCCCAATAGTACAGTCCAAGTTAATATGTACGTGGCAACCAATTTGAATCTGATTCGTTAGTATACAACCTGCTGTTATAATAACCCCTTCACCCATTCTTACCCATCGGGTCAGGATAGCTGTTGGATGAATGATGTTACAGAAACGACACCCCATTTTTGTAACTTGTTGAATAATGCGTCGTCTATGTTGTGGTGTACCAATAGCACATACAACAAAGACCTCATCCTTGTGAGCCATCAGCCAAGTCAAATCCCCTAACACCCACTTATCATTAACAATACTGTTTGGTGTGTAGTAATCCTTTTCGACAACAAAACCAAGTACATCATATTTCATTGTTGTCTTATTACATGCATCGAATATATCTAGCACTTCTCGCCCAAATCCACCTGCACCGATAATGACTACTTTTAAGGGATGTATTAACTCGCTCATATTTATTACTAATCCATTCAATCTTTCGGATAAGATTGGATTTGAAATCCTAAATATTCTGTTTTCCAGTCAAGATATGGCTGAACGACACCCGGTTCCTTACCAAACCAGCCCCCGATTCGGTCTCTATTATCTACAACGTCAAATACCAGGGCATCCTCACGTACGTGTATGACGTTAGAAAGATCCTTGACGACCAGTATCGTTATGCTATGCCTGCCACTGTTTAAAAGATTCTTCGGCACACGGCAAGCGCTTCTATATAGTCCTTTTCCCAAAGATTTGCCATTCCATCCTGGCTCTTGGGAACTGCCCGTTGTGAAAACCACAATTCCTTGTTCATTGCGAATATGTAGAGTAATATGCAGGCATCTTGCGGGTATTTCATTCCAATACTCGACAATTATCAAAAATGGCGTCTCCATTGTAATCATATTGCTGTCTTGATCATTTGTTTGAATAGAAATCCTGTGTAAGCGCACCTCTTCGCATCCTGGCGCTTTTTCTTTATTTTCCCATATTTGATCCATTTGTGTGGATGACAGGCAATATTTTAGATAATTAGAAACAATTTGATTGGCAGGCCCACTTTGGGCCAGCTCACCTTTATCAAGGAGCATGACTTTTTGACATAAGCTCTGCACAGCCACCATATTATGACTAACAAATAATACTGTGCGCCCTTCTTTTGATACATCGCCCATCTTACCCAAGCACTTTTTCTGAAATTCGGCATCGCCCACTGCCAAGACCTCATCCACTAAAAGGATCTCAGGTTCCAGATGTGCAGCTACCGCAAAAGCCAGGCGCATGTACATGCCGCTTGAATAGTGTTTCACGGGAGTATGAATGAATTTTTCCATTTCGGCAAAAGCAACGATTTCGTCAAATTTATTGCTGATTTCTCTGCTGGTCATACCGAGGATGGTGCCGCTGAGATAGATGTTTTCTTCGCCTGTAAGCTCGGAATGAAAGCCGGTGCCGACTTCAAGAAGAGAACCGACTCTTCCCCGCAAAGTAACCTTACCTTCCGTTGGTTCGGTTATTCTGGAAAGAATTTTAAGGAGAGTGCTTTTACCGGCGCCGTTTCTGCCGATAACGCCCACGACCTCGCCGCGTTTAACTTCAAAAGAAATATCCTTCAACGCCCAGATGAAGTCGTCGTGAGACGACAGCGGGGAGCGGGGAGCAGAGAGCGGAGAGATGCCTTCGGCATGCGGAGAGCTGGGAGCAGAGAGCGGAGAGCTGGGAGCGGAGAGCAGAGAGTTAATGCTTTTGCGCCATGCTTCCTGCACACGCAGGAAGGGAGCTTTGAAAGCATCAACGAGGGTTTCGCGGAAGGTTTTATTCCGTTCTCTGGCCGAACCGATACGGTAAAGTTTGCCCAAATTTTCGACTTTAATTACGGTGTCGTTCATAGGTTATTCTTCAGCCACTGATATACGCTCCGCCACACTGATTGGCGGACTGATACTATTTCTTTTATTGTAATTACTCAGGTTATTTAGACTGTAGGCTGAAGACTTTTAGCTTATGCATATGGACCGTATCCGTTCACCCGGAACCCTTTTTTGCCTCCGCCAGTTCAAAAGCCCTGAGTTTCGCGTGATCACACTCGACTACCTCCTATAGCCTAAAAGCCTACAGCCTATCCACCTTAGCAGTTACTTATTTCTTTGTATTTAAATCTATCTGCGTTCATCTGTGTGAATCTGTGGCTGAA
>CAYVMK010000319.1:0-3441 GCA_964452445.1 uncultured Desulfonema sp.
ATTGCTTTATATAAAAGTGGTAATTCTTTTGCTCCGTAATCAGCCGGTATGCCACTTGGTGGCATAGCCCTATCAGGTGACACGCTTTTTAGTTCCACCACTCCCAGAGGGCCTTTCCATGTTTTAGTTTCTCCCGAATAATTATTATACTTAATTTCCGCTTCTTTCCCTATAACATCGGTATCAAAATAGTCCTCTAATCCTATAGTCACTCCCGGAAATACTGCATTCAGGCTCCTTCCCTCAATGGACTTGTAACCCGGTTTAAAAATTATAAACCAGGCGCCCACATCTTCTGAAAATAGTATTATAGAGAAATATGATGATATATAAAACTCTCCATTCTCATCTGTTAAAGTTTCTTTTGCGCTAAAAACATACGAGTTGGGTCCGCCTGGATTACCGACCAGAAAACGTTTATAATAAAGAACAACCACTACCGCACCTTCTATCGGCATTTTTGTTTCAGCATCAATAATTCTGCCTCTGAAATCAGGTTTACTATAGAAAAGCCAAGCATGAGCAGAGGATAAAAAAACAAATCCGATAGTTGCCGTCAAAATAAAAAGAAATATTATCTTTCTCATATTAAAACTCTCGTATGTACCATAGGCCATTCGTATCCTGCATAAACCCAACACGATATGCAGATAAGGTGCCGTTCTCCATAGCCGTTAATTCATACCATGCCCTTTTTTCCTGAATCGATTCCAGCACAAGATCAAGATAAGTAGAAACTATATCCGGCAATTGATCTTTTAAAAGATCAAACATAATTTGATACTTATCCCTGCTGTACGGCAGCATCATGTCTAGCGCAGCTTCAGTGTCTTTCTGCTGCATAGCGCCTGCTATAGCCGACCACTTTGCTCTGAGCAGTGTATCAATTTGGGCAAGAGGAAGAACGGTTATTGCGATCGTATCCTGGTAAGTATTGCTGTCCGGTCCGACAGCCTGGGCGGTAAAATAATAAATGCCTCCCATATTCATTCTGTACCCGTATTCTTCTGGATCATCACTTACCAACTGTTCGACAGCTCCTGGACCAACCGTAGTGATGACAGGGTTTGAGATAGTAAATGACCCGTTTATTCTCAAGAAAACTTCCATTGGCTCCGCAGCGGATTCAGGATTTGCGCTGATACGAATATAATCAGCCGCTGGGACGGCATTTACTGTGATAGATTTTGTTACAGTGGTTCCAGCGGTATCGACAGAAGTAACGGTTATCGTATTTGCTCCTTCTGTAAGCGGGACATGGTTTACTGCAAATTCATTGTTTGTTAACGCAGCAATGATCCCATTTACATTAACCCCCGTTTCATTACCTGTAGGATTCGTTATCTGACCTTTTACCATTATTTCAGAGCCGTTGATTGTGCTTCCATCAACAGGAGCGGTTATCATTATTGCTATTGTTGCCTGCCCTTCCGTTTGGAATATAAAATCTGATGATGTTGCTGATGCGCCATTTTCTGACCTGGAGGTGATCCTGTTATGATAGGTTGCAGATGGAATTAATCCTGTAAGTATAAGCGTGTGGTTGGTTGTAATTGTCGGGTCTGACGCCAAGCTGCCATATGCCGTCGTCTGGCCGTATTCAACAAGGCTGTCGGATGGACGATCCGTTGTCCATGTGATTGTGGCTGAATCAGAAGTTATGGTATTGACAGCGATATTACTTATTACAGGAGGTATTGCCGTTAACGCCGCATTCACAGACAGTGTCTGGCCGGCTGACAATGTTCCGACATGCGTATATTGATAATATCCCGTCTTTGTTATTGTAATATTAAAGGTTCCCGATTCAATACTGCCAAAGGAGTATCCACCGTTAACATCCGTAATTGCTGTATAAGTGTTGTTTAAAGAATCGGTCACTGTTACCGTGGCGGAAGACACGGCAAGTCCTGTAAGCGCACTCGTTACTGTTCCTGCAACACTCCCCTTTGTTGTGAGAGTTACTGTTATGCTGCTCGTTCCGGTGCGGCCATATTGATCGGTTGCGATTGCTGTTATGATATTTTCGCCCTCTTCAAGAGGTGCTGTTGCAGAAAAAGTATTATTGCTTATAGACGCTTTAATGCCGTTTACATAAACCGATACTGCATTGTCATCCACTGTTCCTGATATGGCTGCAGGTGACGAATATAACACAGCGCCATGTTGAGGCGAGGTGATGCTTATTACCGGCGGTTCTGTATCGGGATTCAATACTGTAAATATCACAGTATTTGACACTCCGCCTTCGGGAGCAGGATTTGACGCCTTTATCTCAATCTGCCCAGGGGTTATGAGATCGTCTGCTGTGAGTGTTATTTGCAATTTTATATCACTTATATATGTACAATTTCTCCCGGAATTGTTTATAAAAATTGTTGTGGCATCTGAAAAGCCTGCGCCGGAAATATTTATTGTCAGGTCTTGAGTTCCGGCTGTTGCCTCCGAAGGGTCAATGCTTGCTATGTAAAGCACGTTGTTTGGAAGCTGTACTTCAAGTACACCCGTATCAAACCGCTTGTGGTTTTTATGCTTTAAATATGAAACAAATGCTGTATTTCTGACCTTGTCTACAGCCACCGCCCTTAAGTGTTTTATATCATCAAGGGGGTATTCGTTTAACGTATTTGTGTTCATATCAAGAAGAAGCAGGCTTTCTTCTCCGGATATTACCGCGATATGGGTTGACTGGTTTATGTCAAGTCCGTACGTATGATCCGCCTGGAAAGCCGACAGTCCGCTGCCCGCGCCTTTTAAGTCTTTTACTATCGCTTCGTCTATTTCAGGAAGATACCGGTCAAGAAATCTTCCTATATCCCTGTCGATATCGTCATCATCTTCTTCAAGATCCTTATCATCCGGTTTGAAATTGTCGGAGCAGCCTTTCAGTTTGAGCCGGTAAAGAAGATTATCGCATTCTCTTACGGCCGAAAGAATGCTTCCTGTATTAATATCAAAGAGGTTTATCTCCTTAAGGCCTGTTGCAACAGCTATATCTTTGCCGGTATCTACCGCTATGCCTTTTACCCCTCTCCTGAATTTGATGGTGTTTGTCACTGCCCCGGTATTTAAATCGACTATCATTATAATGTGCTGCCACCAGCTGAAATCGCCTTTGCCTGCCGTTACCACCGCCCTGTTCGTATCCTCATCAAGAGCGACAAGCCGGGGTTTAAATGGAAGCCTTATCTCCTGCAATGTCTGCATGGTCTCTGCGGAAAGCAGAAGCAGTTTCTTCTCTTTCTCAAGAGCTATGATTACCGTATCGTTTGTAGGATTTATTGCTATGCCGTGAGGAGTCCCGTGGATTGAAACCGTGTTTAAAATCGCGCCGCTTGAATCAACCGTGCACAACGAGCCCTTCTTATGAAAAAAGCCGTTATTCTTTAAACACCGATTTTCGCGGAGCTTTTAACCGTCATTACTTATAAGAATATAATG
>CAYVMK010000320.1:0-3410 GCA_964452445.1 uncultured Desulfonema sp.
GCAAACCTTTGTTGAAGAATATCAAAGCTCGAATACAGCCGGTTCATCCATTGAGGGACTGCTTTCGGCGCAGAGGGAGCCTGTCCGCATTGACGAGATAGAGCTTGATGCGGATGAGCGCATATCAACCGGCATAGGCGAATTCGACCGTGTACTGGGAGGAGGGCTTGTGCCGGGAACCATGATTCTGTTGGGCGGTGATCCCGGAATAGGAAAGTCCACGCTGATGCTGCAGGCGCTTTGCAGCATGGCCGAAAAGGGGCTTAAGGTTCTTTATGTTTCCGGCGAAGAATCGATTAAACAGATAAGAATAAGAAGCAGGAGACTTTCCGCGGAATCACACGGCATTCTTGTCGTTTCGGAAATAGACATCGAGGCGATTCTTACGATGGCAGGCAATGTCAAGCCGGATGTCCTCGTGATAGATTCCATCCAGACCATGTTCTGCCCCGATCTTTCCTCAGCCCCCGGAAGCGTGAGCCAGGTGAGGGAATCGGCCATGAAACTCATGCTTCTTGCCAAAAGAACCAATCTTCCGACATTCCTGGTAGGCCATGTCACAAAAGACGGAGCCATTGCCGGCCCAAGGCTTCTTGAACACATGGTGGATACGGTTTTATATTTTGAGGGAGACAGGAACCACGTTTTCAGAATCTTAAGGTCGGTCAAAAACAGGTTCGGCTCGACAAATGAGATCGGCGTCTTTGAAATGAAGGAAAAGGGCCTCGATGAAGTTCCCAACCCGTCTGCCGCATTTCTTTCCGAAAGGCCTTTAAACTCTCCCGGTTCCATAGTCACAGCCAGCATGGAGGGGACAAGGCCGATTCTTATAGAGCTTCAGGCCCTTGCAGGCAGCACAAATTTCGGGACTCCGAGAAGGACGATTTTAGGGCTTGATCACAACAGGGTGGCTTTGCTTGTGGCTGTCATGGAAAAAAAGCTCGGAATGCACCTCATGGGTTATGATATTTTCATGAACGTGGCGGGAGGCGTGAAAGTGGACGAGCCCGCCGTGGATATGGGCATAATCGCCGCTGTCGCTTCAAGTTTTCTGGATCGGCCTGTGTCGGAGGGATCGGTAGTCCTGGGTGAAGTCGGCCTCACCGGCGAGGTAAGGGCCATAAGCCATGTCGAAACAAGGATAATGGAAATAAAAAAAATGGGGTTTAAAAGATGCCTTGTGCCTGAAAGCAACATTAAACGCATGGCCGGGATCGATGACATAGAGCTTGCCGGGATAAAAAACATATCCGAAGCCATGGAGTTGCTGTTTTAATCTCATCTTTCGTAACTGCCACAGATTCACACAGATGAACGCAGATAGATTTAAATACAGTAGCTATTCAGGAGCCAGAAGCCAGAATTCAGGAGCCAGAATAAAAAGGAAACCTGCTTTGGTTAAGGTGATACTTTGCTAATGTTCAGCTTGAAGAAGTTGGTAAGTTGCGGGGGACTACTTTGCTCCTATTCTGGATTCTGACTCCTGGATTCTGACTTCTGAGCAGTTACCATCTTTCTTGACTTGGAAAACACTTAAGTATATGAAAAGTCCATCTCCGAAGGCAAATAAATGGGAAGATCATTATTCCCGCCTGGCCAGAAAGGAAAATTTTCCCGCAAGGTCGGTTTATAAGTTACAGGAGATTCAGGAGAGGTTCAGTCTTATAAAAAAGGGAGACAGGGTTCTTGATCTCGGATGCTCCCCCGGTTCATGGACATTATACGCTTCGGACCTGGCCGGTGAAAAGGGAATGATCACAGGAATCGATCTTAAAAAGGTTGATATAAAAATTCCGTCCAATGTCAGGATTTATAACTGCGACGTCCTTGAAATTGATAATGAGCTGCTCTCTTCAATAGGAAGAGATTTTAACGTTGTAATAAGCGATATGGCGCCTTCCACCACCGGAAACAAGTCTGCGGATGCAGCAAGGTCTTATGATTTGTGCGTGGCGGCTCTTGATATTGCAAAGGAGGCTCTTGTCCCTGGAGGTTCCTTTTTGTGTAAAATATTCCAGGGCGAGGATTTTAAGAAATTTTCAGAAATGGTCAGGGCTGCGTTCAATACCCGGAAAATTTTCAAACCGCAAAGCAGCCGGAAAGCCAGCAGAGAGATATACATAATTGGATCAGGATTCAAGGGGTCAAGCCCGCCCTGGCGCGACACTATGGTCAGACAGTCCGGACACTGCAAACCAGGTCTGGGCCAGGGGATTCGAGGATTCCGGTGACAGGAAAAGCCGACGAATTCACAGTAGATCGCAACAGACATTATTCCCTTTATTGAGAAAAACCAAAAATACTAATACCGTAAAAAGGATACTAGGAGGTCAATATGTCGGGTCACAGCAAATGGTCTTCCATAAAGCATAAAAAAGGGGCGGCTGATGCGAAGCGCGGCAAGATGTTCACCAAGCTCATAAAGGAAATTACGGTTGCGGCAAGAATGGGAGGCGGTGGGGATCAGGCATCGAACCCGAGACTCAGGTCGGCGGTGCTTGCGGCAAAAGCCGAAAACATGCCGAAGGAGAACATCGAAAGGGCCATAAAAAAAGGAACGGGCGAGCTTGAAGGGGTCAGCTACGAAGAAATTACTTACGAAGGATACGGGCCCGGAGGAGCGGCAGTTCTCGTGGAATCCTTGACGGACAACAAAAACAGGACTGTTGCCGATATACGCCATATTTTCAGCAAAAGCGGGGGAAATCTCGGTGAAAACGGGTGCGTTGCATGGATGTTCAGCAAGAAAGGCTATATTACGGTATCGAAAGAGAATGTAGATGAAGATGTCCTGATGGAGATTGCTCTCGAAGCGGGAGCGGAAGATGTCAGGGAGGACGACGGTGTTTTTGAAATAATCACCGGGACAAACGACTTTGAACCTGTAAAATCCGCATTGGAGAAGGCTGCAATAAAATCCATCGACGCGGAAATCACCATGCTTCCCCAGAATACGACGAATCTGGAAGGAAAAGACGCGGAAAAAATGATCAAGCTTATGGAAACCCTTGAAGATTGCGATGATGTTCAAAAGGTTTACACAAACGCCGACATTCCGGAAGATATGGCCGGATAAGAACAAATTCTTTTCCCGTTCAGAAACCTAACCTAAATTCACGGCAGCGGATGCTCTTGAATCTGGGAGCAGGCTTTACCTTCCCCGAAGAAAAATGGAAGGACCTGGCCAACCGCATTGAGGGGATCATCACCGGTCAGGATTCCCTGTTTGCCTATCCGGAAGAGATTGAAACACTTGCCCGCCGTTATGCCAGGAAGATCATCAATTATCAGGGACAGCTCCGGGAGAGCGATGTATATACTGAGTGTTTGTATTTTGAATATGGGCGACCAATTTGCCGCAACGCCTTGAGATATACATGCGACGTCGTAACAGATCCCGGGTAGCACGC
>CAYVMK010000321.1:0-3402 GCA_964452445.1 uncultured Desulfonema sp.
ATTACCGATTATATATGTATTCTGCCTATCATGATAATATGGATAAAAAACATATATAATCGGTAATTGTACAAGAGCAGCTGGATTAACATTTATAATTATCTGTTTCATCCGCTTGACATTTTGAATGTTTCAGGAAGTATGTCTCAACCGTTTAAACCATAAAACTTATTGATCAGGTACGATCGGTTCTGAAATATCAGCATTACTCGATGAGCACCGAAAAGATCCACTTTGAGCGGAATAATTTAGTGTGGAACTTTTTTTCTAAAATCTGAGGAGTTAAGGAAACTCAAAGATCGCCTCATCGAATCCGCAGGCCGCCTCTTCGAATCCTGCCGGGCGTACCGGTGATTTAATGAGAAAGGGTTACAGCATGTTATTTGCCGTAATCCTTTCTTTCCGCCACAGGCGAAATCTTCCTATTTCTCTTTTTTCTTATCCTTTTTTTCCTGTCGTTTTTCCTTTATTGATTTAGCCGGTTTCTTTTTAAGTTCTTTTTTGCTGTCCATTGATTTTGCCATTTTAATCCTCCTTTTTCTCGTTTATAACCTTTTATGAAATCAGAATATACCGAGGTCTTTTAAGACATTATTTATTCCGAGCTTTTTAATCTTAAGCCTTATAAACTCAGAGATTGTCGGCTGATAGGGTTTTACCCGGAGATGCTTCCGGATTTCCCGCGGTGTTCTCGACCCCTTGTGATTGTTGCAGGCTCTGCAGGCGGCTACGCAATTTTCGAAAGTAGTCTCCCCGCCTTTTGACCTCGGCACAATATGGTCGATCGTTAGTTTCTCCTTCTCCGTGCCGCAATAAGCGCATTTGAACCCGTCTCTTATGAGAACATTTTTCTTGCTGAAAGGGACCCTGCTTCTGAAGATGGTCCTGATGAGCTTTATCAGCTTCATGACGGCAGGGATTTTCATCAGAACCCCTCCGGAAGTTTTGATAAAAGTCTCGGAATATGAAATGACCTCAACCTTTCCCTTGGAAAGAAGGCAGACCGCCCTCCTCCAGTTTACAAGATTAAGGAATGTGTAATCCGCATTAAGTAAAACACACTGGGGCATATCAGCCTCCCATTCCCCTGCACCGATTACATTTCACTTTTCACTATTTCCGGCTTCCTATTGCCTATTACCTATTTATTTCCGGGGACAATAGCAAATATGCAAAATAAAATCAATATGCAGGGCTTTTTGGCTGCAATTTCCGATACCTGTTTTATAAAGATTCCCATATATATTTGATTTTAATATGCAATGCAGATATGATGGAAAATAATTGAATCGTACGTGGAAGGGTCCAAGAGGTCGAGCGGTCGAGAGACTAAACACCTTGAATCCTTGAACCCTTTTTAACCAGAAACCATGAACCGGAAACCGGAAACATAATTTACATGTTTATCCCGACAACAAAAGAAGAGGTCAAAAAACTGGGATGGGAGTCGCTCGATGTTATTCTTGTAACAGGAGACAGCTACATCGACAGTCCTTTTGCAGGAGTATCGGTCATAGGAAAGATGCTTATAAAGGAGGGATTCCGGACAGGCATCATCGGGCAGCCGGATATTGATTCGGGCGGCGATATCTGCAGGCTTGGTGAGCCGGAACTCTTCTGGGGCATCACAGGCGGGTGCATAGATTCGATGCTTGCAAATTATACAGCCTCGAACAAGAGAAGAAAAAATGACGATTACACCGCAGGAGGTTATAATACCCGCCGCCCCGACCGCGCAGTCATTGCATATTCAAATCTTATAAGAAAATATTTCAAAAACACAAAACCGCTTGTATTGGGAGGCATGGAAGCAAGCTTAAGAAGAATTCCCCACTATGATTTCCGGTCAAACCGCCTCCGCAGATCGATATTATTCGATGCAAAAGCGGATTATATCGTTTACGGCATGGGTGAAAAGACAGTGGTTGAGCTTGCGAAAAAATTAAAAAACGGGGT
This sequence comes from uncultured Desulfonema sp., assembly GCA_964452445.1. Lineage (GTDB taxonomy): Bacteria > Desulfobacterota > Desulfobacteria > Desulfobacterales > RPRI01 > RPRI01. Next base: position 1,957 of record CAYVMK010000321.1, read on the forward strand.
CATGGAAAAGGATCTTCCGGGTATCTGTTATGCCGGAAAAGAAAAACCGGAAGGCTATATGGAACTTCCTTCGTATGAGGTTCTGCTGAAAGACAAAACGGCATTTATTGATACGTTCAGCGCCTTTTACAGAAACAATGATCCTGTTACGGCAAAGGGCATGTGCCTGAAGCACGACAGCAGGTATCTTATTCACAATCCTCCGGCGTCGTACCTTTCAACAGAGGAGCTTGACGCAATTTATGACATGGATTTTGAAAGAGACCTCCATCCTTTTCACAAAAAAGAGGGACAGGTCAGGGCACTTGAAACAATAAAATTTTCCATATCGACTCACCGGGGATGCTATGGAGAGTGTAACTTCTGCGCCATATCAGTCCATGAAGGAACAACCGTAAGCTGGCGAAGCGAAGAATCAATCATAGGGGAGGCAATACGCCTTGCATCTCATCCTGATTTTAAGGGATATATACTTGACGTCGGAGGTCCCACGGCAAACATGTACGGATTTGAATGCGAAAAAAAGCTCGCGCGCGGAAGCTGCGTTGATAAACGATGCATCCATCCGAAAGTCTGCCCCAAATTAAAATCCGATCACAGCAGGCAGATATCATTGCTCGCGAACTTGAGAAAAATAAAGGGAATAAAAAAAATTTTCATATCGTCGGGCATAAGGTATGATCTTCTACTTTCGGATAAAACCTGGGGAGAAAATTATTTAAAAGAGATCGTGCTGCATCACGTATCCGGCCAGCTTAAAATAGCGCCCGAACATACCGAAGAAAAAGTCCTGCAAAAAATGGGAAAACCCGGAACAAAATCGCTTGTTGAATTCGTTGACCTGTTCAACAGGCTCACAAAAGAGGCAGGAAAAGAGCAATATCTCACATATTATTTCATGGCGGCGCATCCGGGATGCGATGAAGAGGATATGAAAAAACTCAAATCGTTTATTTCACGCAATTTAAAGATCAATCCCGAACAGGTCCAGATTTTCACTCCTTCACCGTCCACATATTCCACTTTGATGTATTATACCGGAATGGACCCCTTTACAAAAATGAAAATTTATGTTGAAAAAGATACTACATCAAAAGAAAAACAGAAAAATATATTGATATCAAAAAGGAAGGCTTCGTAAAGCTAATTTTATGCCGCTTTACGGCAATCTATCTCCGATGAACTTTAAAGCTGCCTTCGTTGGAAGTGTAAACCGGAGATACTTATGGATAAGATCGATGGTTTCAACAGAATAACCGAAGCAATCATAAGTTTCCAGGATTAATGAATCATGGCGATTCACGGTCTTCCTGATTATCATGGCGGCGGGAATATCGTTGTTTGAAATCCTCTTCCGGTTTCTTAAAACAAGATTCAATGATGTATCTCTTAATCAAGATTCAATGATGTATCTCTTAATATAATTATGATATACTAATGTTCACC
>CAYVMK010000322.1:0-3396 GCA_964452445.1 uncultured Desulfonema sp.
TTCGCGCGCCTTGCATAATGAGCTTTTTACTTTGCCGTCTGAATTTTGACTTTTTTCGAGTCCATCAAATATGATTTTTGTTTTAAATCAGCTGCATGGTTTCAAAGGAATTGTCGTTAAGATCGACCACAAGCAGTTTGTTTCTCAATAGGGAGCCTTTTTTCAGAATAATTTTTATCGCTTCCGAAGCCTCAAGGGAAGCAACCAGTGAAACACAGTGAGACAGCGCCCCGAGGGATGTTTCGGCGCCTTTGTCCGGGGCATTTTCAGGATCGCCGTAAATAAGCTTCAAACCCGGGTCTTCGGGAAATATTGTGGTTATGTGCCCATAGCTTCCCGCAACTGCCGCAGATATGAGGCGACGGCCCGCTTTTTTTGAAGCCCTCTCCAGAACAAAACGGCCGGTCAGTGAATCAAGACAGTCGATAACCGTATCCGAGTCTCCTATTATCCCTTCCGTATTTTTTTCATTGAGATATTCAGAATGTTTCCGTACTGTGACGGAAGAATTGATTTCTTTTATTCTTTTTTCGGCTGCGTCTGCCTTTGGTGTTAAAATAAGATTTTCCCTGCAGAGAAACTGGCGGTTCAGGTTGCTTTCTTCGAACACATCTCCGTCGATCAGGTTCAATGTTCCGATTCCGATCCTGGCAAGGATTTCTGTAACGACTCCGCCAAGACCTCCAAGACCGACAATGGTTATTCTGGATTTTAAAAGGGTTGCCTGATCGGTTGCAGAAAAGGATTTCATGTTGCGGACATAACGTTCCGGTATGATTTCTTCTTCAAGCGAGGCGATTTCAATCTCACGGCAGCTTATTCCCGAGTTTCCGGAGATATTAATGACGTCATTAACCGAAATGCCTGTATAGGGCGTTTTATCCGGGAGTTCCTTCCTGTTTGAAAGCGCTCTTATTCTGTTTTTAATATCATCGTCTGGTTTCATCCGCCTCCGACCGGGGGAAAAATACCTATTCTTTCACCGCCATTAAGCGTAGAGTCGAGATCCCCCTTGATGCCGTCAATAAAAATCAGCTTTGCCTTCTCTTCAGGGATGTTGAGTCCGGCAATAAGGTCACGGACCGATGCTCCGGGTTCTACCGGATAATTATCTGCCGAATCGGGCGTGAATTTTCCGAGTGTGGCAAAGAGTTTAAGAGTTATATATGCCTGTTTTTTCATTTTTTAATTTTATTTACCAATGAAATAAGATATGAAATAACTCAGACTTGATGTGTTCGTAAAAAATCGTAAAAGCGTAATCATTTTATAAAACCACGAAGAACACGAAGTAAAAGAATCCGAAATGATTATATATTTATTTCCATCCTTCGTGCTCTTCGTGACCTTCGTGGTTAAGATTTTACTTTTTACAAAACCGGTATTATCGCTGATAATAATTAAATAAAATTGATATAAATGTCAAGCAGTTAAAATGGATCAGGATTTAATATGCAGATTGCCTCAACAATAATTCCGATATTTACAATTGTAATTATAGGATGGTTTATCCGCCTTAAAGGTTTTGTGCCACCTGAATTTCTGGGGCCGGCAAACAGGCTTGTCTTTTATATCGCCATTCCAGCAATGATTTTCAGGTCAGTATCGAAAGCCTCTTTCAAGGCGCAGTTCAATTTAACCGTGCTGCTTATTACTCTTTCTTCGGTTGTTGCGGTTTTTGCGTTCTCATGGATAGCAGGGAGGACGGCAAAGATAGGAAGAAAAAACCTTGGAACCTATATACAGTCGTCCATTCACGGAAATCTTGGATATATAGGTCTTGCCGTCGCCTATTATTACATGGGGCAGGAGGGGTTTGTAAAAGCTGGAATAATAGGCGGCTTCGTGATGATCCTCCAGAATTTTCTTGCGGTGGCCGCTCTCGTTCTATACGAAAAGGATGTTCCTTTCAGGGAGAACAGACTTTTTTTTGTACAAAAGATATTTGGAAATCCCGTAATACTGTCGGCAATGGCCGGGATATTCTTCTCTGTTGCGGAAATACCGGTTCCTGAAGTCATCGGGCGGATTCTGGATATCCTGGGCGGCCTTGCGCTACCAATGGCTTTGCTTGTAATAGGCGCTTCCCTCTCTTTTGAAGTCATGCGCCTCTCCGTATTTGCCGTTATTTCAACCAATTTTTTTAAACTGATGCTTCTTCCGTGCATGGGATTTATTTTATACGGCTTTTATGGTATTTCTCCGAACGAGTATCTGCCCGGTCTGATACTTCTTGCATCTCCTACAGCCACGATCGCATACATAATGGCAAAAGAGATGAACGGGGACGCCGATTTTGCAGTTGCGGCAATTTCTTCAAGCACTCTCATTTCGTCCGTGACATTTTCATTCTGGCTCAATGTGGCAAGTTGAACAAAATCAAGGGAGAGGAGTCGGAAGTAAGCAGCCAGGAGACCAGAAACTCCCCCAGAGGCGGACCTTCGGCAACAAAAGACCAGAGACCACAGGCTATTAACCACAAACCAGCTTTTTGAAACGGAGTTTGACAGATGGATATAAATGCTGAAAGAATTCTTGTTACGGGCGCTGCCGGGTTTATCGGTTATCATCTGTCTTTGAGGCTCCTAAAGGAAGGGCTTGATGTGACAGGGGTTGACAATATGAATCCTTATTATGATGTGGGTTTGAAGGAAGCGAGGCTTGCTCAGCTTTTATCATACGGGAATTTTACATTTGTCAAGACGGATATTGCCGAAAAAGAGGATCTCGAAAGAGTATTTAAAAACAAAGGGTTTGATGTTGTGGTAAATCTTGCGGCGCAGGCAGGCGTGAGATACTCATTGAAAAACCCACACGCATATATCGATTCCAACATAGCCGGTTTTACCAATATTCTTGAATGCTGCAGGCATAACGGGGTGAAACATCTTGTTTTTGCTTCATCAAGCTCGGTTTACGGAGCAAATACGAAAATGCCATTTTCCGTTCATGACAACGTTGACCATCCCGTTTCATTATATGCCGCCACCAAGAAAGCAAATGAACTCATGGCCCATTCTTACAGCCACCTCTTCGGGCTCCCATGCACTGGTCTCAGGTTCTTTACGGTTTACGGACCATGGGGGCGCCCGGATATGGCCCTGTTTCTTTTTACAGATGCGATTCTTGAGGGAAGGCCGATAAAGGTTTTCAATCACGGTAAAATGACGCGGGATTTTACCTACATAGATGACATAATCGAAGGGGTTGTAAGGATCATGAAGAAAGTTCCGGCGCCTGATCCCGGATGGAGCGGAAAAAATCCTGATCCAGGCACATCATATGCAAAATACAGGATCTATAATATAGGCAACAACAGCCCTGTTGAACTGACAGAGTTTATAGAAGCTATCGAAAACACTCTTGAAAAAAAACCACCCAAACACACCCAACACA
>CAYVMK010000323.1:0-3370 GCA_964452445.1 uncultured Desulfonema sp.
CAAAAATCGATAGCGCTTTTTCTTCACTAAAGTTTAAAACGTGGCTATGCAAAGCATTTCAGGGGTGCGAAACTTGAGTATCTTATAAATAAGTTTCGCAGCATCAACCCTCCCTGCCACATTCCCTGCAACGGCCGTCTGATCCTATAGTTCCAATGCAATTCCCATCCGGACACAATTTGCGGTTTTCCCACTCCGGATCGGATTCCGGATCCGGAGCGCTGCCGTATGGGGAAGTATTGACAGTTTCTGCGGCTCTCTGAGCGCCTTCTGCCGGATTGCCGGAAGGTATCCCGCATTCTTTGCATCGTCCATCCGTGCCAACTACGCCAATGCAGTTTCCGTCCGGGCATAATGTCCGGTTTTCCCATTCCGGATCGGGATCATTTTTTTCATTATCTGTTTCCATATATTTTATTACCTCAGTTCTTTATATGACTTTTTACGAAAGTATCAATTTATGATGGACTCGTAAAAAGTACTATTTTCACCACGAAGAGCACGAAGGAGTAAAAAAATATATAATCTTTTCAGCTTCATCAGCTTCGTGTTCCTCGTGGTTTTATAAAATTATTACGCTTTTACGAGTCCATCAATTTTTTAGTGCGGATAAACATACATTAAAAAGAGGATAGAGTCAAAACCATGATTGAAGCTCCCCGCAGCAAGCTACGGGGAATCTTCGACCGTAAGGACTTTTTATCTGTTTTTGATTCGCTCGCTAACCCCGCCATAAGTCCGCCCGCCATACTGATTGGCGGGACATTCGGCGGGAATGCGCTCGCTATTGCGGTTCAAATTGAAATACAAAAATCGAATAGGGTTGACAATGAACGACATTTTATTAGAATGTGCTGATAAAAGACTACGGCGAATTTTTTTAAAGGGAGCAAACTGTCATGCCTATTTATGAATTTTACTGCCAGGATTGCAATACAATTTACAACTTCTTTTCAAAATCCGTAAATACGAAAAAGAGCCCTAAGTGCCCGAAATGCAAAACTTCAAGGCTCTCAAGACAGGCATCTGTTTTTTCGGTTACAGGAAAAGCGAAAGAGGGTGGCGATGCAGATGATCTGCCCTTTGATGAAAGCAAAATGGAAAAGGCGATTCAGATGCTTGGGAGGGATGCCGAAAATATAAATGAAGAAGATCCCAAACAGGCGGCAGCCCTGATGAGAAAGCTTTCAGATGCTGCAGGGCTTAAACTTGGTTCCGGTATGGACGAGGCGATAAAACGTCTTGAGAGAGGCGAAGATCCGGACAGGATAGAGTCCGAGATGGGCGATATTCTTGAACAGGAGGAGCCTTTTTCCCTGTCAGGCAAAAAAGGACGGGAGAAGGTAAAAAGAGCTGCGCCACTGCGGGATGAAACCCTGTACGATTTGTAACCGTAAGAAATACAGGTGAACCGAAACAGCGAGCGAGCGAATTAAAAACAGACACTATTCTCTACGGTCGAAGATTCCCCGCTGCTTGCGGCGGGGAATCTTCAATAGCGCTGCATAATAATGGAAATTTTATTCGCCCGTTTTTCTGGCCCAGGCTTGATTGCTTCGTTCAATTTTTTTCAGCACAGTGGCCCATGTTCCGGTCATGAGAAAAGACTCCGCATAGCGGTTTTGCATCTGTACGAACATATTATACGGGACGGTAAAGGACAACTCGTCGGTTTTGAAAAACTTGCGGGCTGAGGGATCCCATCCTCCAAGGACAGCCTTATTCTTACCTCCGGCAAGATACTTATAAGGCCAGGTGATAAGGTTTGTGCATGCGGCTCCCCATGGCGAAACAACCGCTTCATGGTCGTTTGTTACAAAAGTGGCGAGCTGATGAAGGCCGCTCAACGACTCCGGTCTGGCAAAAAAAGCAACCACATCAGGCTTTTCATCACCGGCAAAAAGGCTCAAAGGCTTTGCGACGCAGAATTTACCGGGCGCAGCCTGCGGGTCAATGCAGTTCATGATCCGCCGGAATTCATCCGGGGAATCACAGTAAAACTCGCCCTCCATCCTGTCGGGTATTCCGGTTGACACATAACGGATGATTGTCTCGGTCTGGGGCTTCATGAAACCTAGCCAGAAAGCGCAGCCGGGACAACCGAACTGTTCCGCAGAAAAGTATGCCGCCTTTTTTTTCCTGCGGGCAAGCCAGATATTTCCCAAAACACATGAGAACCGGCTGAATACGGTCTGCCAGTCGATCTCGTTTTTGATTTCCTTTTCCCGTGTAGGAAGATCCATGGGTTTTGGTGAAAATCCTTCGGCCGGTTTTTTATCTGTATAAAAAATGCCTACCGGCTCTTCAGTAAGTCCAAGGACTTCAAGAAATTTGCCCAAATCATCCTGCTGTTTGTTTGTCATGTAACAGCCTCCTTAAACTGATGGTTATGACCAGCCATGATTAAATCCCGGTTGTGTTCTGTAAAGAAAATCTTACCCTAAAATCCCCAATTGCGCAATATTAGTTGAAAGTCCTTAAGAAAAGTTTTGCGAAGGAAACATTCATTGATGTTTTCGAAAAAAGCGTAATAATTTTTTAAAACTACGAATCCGCCTAAGGCGGACTACTTCGTGCTCTTCGTGATCCTCGTGGTGAAATTCGGACTTTTTACTTGGCGGGGAATATGCTTGTTATTTCGGTTCAAGGAGGAGATTTTTATGGAAAAGCTGACAGAGAGATATCCGGTAGTAATTGAAATTCCCGTAGCATGGGGAGAGATGGACGCTTTCCAGCATTTAAACAACATCGTTTATTTCAGGTATTTTGAAAGCGCCAGGATCGCTTATTTTGAAAGGCAGGTTCCACCAATATAAAATAGCTTGACAAATTATTTATTTGGTTTAAGTTGCGAATCAACATAGGCAGAATGCACACGATGGTGTGAGCTTTTTGCCGCTGAGGTAAAGAGACAAAGACGTCTGATTCCCAAGTTTTGGCGGGAACAACGTCTTTTTTGTTTTTTAACTGCACTTGATCGGATATTATACAAAGGGCTCTACTCTTGAAGCGGAGAGGATGCAAAACAACACAAATGATAAAAAAATATAAACCGCAAATAACGCTGTTTCACTGCATTAACGCATTCAATGACTGCGCGTCACTTCCGATTTCATCCGGAGGCGCATTTGAGCTTAAACCGGTTAAAATGGCCTGTTCAAGCATGGTAAAAGATGTCTTTCTTCTCAGGGCGTTTGAGGCGGGTGCGGATGCGGTCGCTGTTTTTGTATGCCCGGAAGGGCAATGCCGTTATGTGGAGGGAAATATAAGGGCAAAAAAAAGGGTAAACTTTGCAAGAAACCTGCTTGATGAAATTGGACTGGGCGGAAGGCGCCTGTCGCTTCACAATGTTGAATGCGGCGATATCGAA
>CAYVMK010000324.1:0-3363 GCA_964452445.1 uncultured Desulfonema sp.
GACAATCCCACGGAATTTCTTGAAGCAGCCCACGAGATGTGCAGGGCGGTCCAGCGTTTCCGTGCCGGAAATCCTGACGCGGATGTTCCCGGTCTTGCCGGCTCCGACAGGGACAGAATCATGCGGATGATGACGGATATAAAGCATGAAAACGGTGAAGAAAGATGTAATAAATGGCTCGATGCCTTGAAGGAAGGTTTTTTCGGATTTCCTCCCGTAACTCTTGATTATATCGCAAAGGGCCCGGAATCATGGAAATACCAGGCCATAGGAACGGATAAAGAAACCGATATTGAAGATGAAAAGCATCCGTACTCGCCGTCTTTTCTGGGAAGCGACTGGAAACTTTTCCATGACGCGCTCATGGCACACCGTTTTTCAATAATAAATGAGATACTGCCGAGGTACGGCATATGCGCAGCATGACGAGTTTGTAAAAAGCTCAGCTACTGGTTACGCTTCACAACACGTTTTTCTACTGCACAAGGTACTCCGCCTTCAGCTTTTTTTCTATATCGACCGGCGCAAGGATAAGCTTCTGCTCAAGCATTATGCTCTCGGTCTGTTTCCAGGCGGCAATGTCTATGGCGCCGAAAACCGTCTTTTCCGACGGTTTCATGAGCCGCCTTGTTATATCAAGCTGCCTGCGGATAACATCAGAAGAGGTGTCCTTGTCGAATTCAATTATCGTCTCAATCGTCTTATCCGAATTGACAGGATTCAAAGCCTCGTTCCATGCCTTCATCAGGGCCGAAACAAATTTTTTGACGGTTTCAGGATGCTCATTTATCATCTTTTCCGTTGTTATAACCGAATTTGCCACGAAACGTATGCCGGAAGCGTCAGGATCAAAAAATGCCGCGGATTCTCCTGCCTTTTCAAGCTGATCACCGATGATAATCCCCTGTGCATTCCTGTAAACAGGCCAGAGAGCGACTCTTCGCTCGTAAAAAGGCGTATAATCGTATCTTACGCTGAAAAGATTTACTTCATTCTCCTTTATACCGTATTTTACAAGAATCGCCCTCATGATCGTTTCATCGTTTCCGCCGAAGGTTATTCCGACAACCTTTCCCTTTATATCCTCCGGCCTGTTGATCTTATTTTCCTCCGGCCTGTATATCCACTGAAGAGGATTGGTCTGGAAAAGCTGCGCAAGCACCACAACAGGAGCTCCCTTTGAAACGGCTCTTATGACCTGGTCTGCCGAAGCCACACCGAACTGGGCATGCCCCATCTCAAGCTCTTTTATGGCATCCCTTTCCGGCCCTCCCTCTTTTACTTCCACTTCGAGCCCTTCTTTCTCAAAAAACCCGTGGGCGCCAGCGTAAATATCTCCTGCTACGCTTGCGTTAAAGAGCCACTTGAGACGGTAAGAAACCTTAGTCATTTCCTCGTGCCTCTTGCCGCACCCGGTATGAAGCCATAGAAGAATAATCATCAGAGGCAAAATAATAATTCGCGCGTTATTTCTCACATTCATTCCCGGCTCCTTACACCTCTTGCCTTCTGCCTTCCACGATTCACTATTCATGGTTTCCGGTTTTTAAACACTTGAATCCTGGACCCCCCGGAACCCTTTCTTGCTTTGTGCCTCTGTGCCTTTGACCCTTTGACCCTTGCTCCTTACACCTTTTTCGCCCCCCAGCTTCCGCTTACGATATGTCCGAGCCATTCGAGAACGGCCAGGTAAAGCGATGTAAAAATTCCTATCATAAAAAGCGCAACCAGAATCTTTGAAAGGTCGCTCTGATAGAGCGCGATTCTTATGCTGTAGCCTATCCCGGCGCTGGCGCCTATAAACTCCGAGACGATTGTTCCAACCATCGCAAGTGTCGCGCTTCCTGCAACAACCGTTATCAGTTTGTTCATGTTTTCGAAGGCCCTTATCTTTACCTCAAGCTGCCACCGCATCCTTCCCGAATACACGTAAAAATGTTCTATGTCCGTTATCGGCTCGGAAAGGATTCCTATAAACGACAGAAGCAGGGGGAAATAGCATATCATCGCCGCAATAAGAAGTCTGGAGGAAAGACCGTCACCAAGGAGGATAAAAATCATGGGCGCCACGGCAACAATCGGATATGCCTGTATGTTAAAAGCCGCAGTCCTGATAAGCGAGCCCATCCAGTTCGATAAACGGCCGATTATTCCGACAACAGTTGCCATCGCAATGGAAAGTATATGGCCTACAATTGCCACCGAAAGTGTATTTAACACATCGAAAAGATATCTCGTAAAAACCCTGCGCGCGGCGCTGTAAATATCAGGAGGGCTTGGAATGACATAGTCGGAAAGATTAAAAACTCCTTTTACCGTAAATAAAAAGGCGAGCCCGATAAAATAGACAATAACAAACTGGTATAGCCGCTTATGAAGCATTTACAATCTCCAGCATGGTCTGTTCGAGATCCTTTCCGGCAACCGGTCTTCCCCCTGAACTATCCCGTCCCTTTATTGTCAAGGTCTGGGGAGTTTTTAAAAAGCTTCTCAGGACAATAATATTCATGCAGAACATGGAAACTTCAGCAACGCTGTGAGAAATATATAAAAAGCTTTTTTGGGGAAACATATCCTTTATTTTAAAGATGATCTGCTCCCGCGTGGCTTCATCGACATTGGCAAGGCTTTCATCCATAATCAAAAGATCAAAATCCTGCAAAAGGTATCTTGCCAGATTTACCCTGTTCTGCTGTCCGAGGGAAAGCCTCGAAAAACCTGAGCCCATGCAGGCTGAAAGCCCGAAAGATTCGATGATTTCACCGATTCTTTTCTTATTCGCTTCGGGCGTAACCTTCTCGATATGCTCGCCGACACCCGACCATCCGGGAAGCCTTTCAAGATTATAGGAGTAAAAAACTTTTTTCGGCTCCCTGATCTTAATTTCGCCGGCAAATCCGTTTAACTGGCCTGCAATCATGCGGGCAAAGGTTGACTTTCCCACTCCCGACTGGCCGAACAATGCATGAAACCCGGGGTCCCCGACACGGCAGCTCAGATTATTGAAGACCGGGAACTGGGCGTCGGGATATTTATAATTTATGTTTCTGCATTCGATCGGCATCATTATTTTATTTCGAATTGAGGCAAAGTTATGTTACGTTATATCCAAAAGGATATCTTCCGTCAACTTTGACGGCTTCGTAAAAAGTCATTCTGCTGTGTTGCGCTTCATCTTTCGTCATTGCAGCGTACTTATATGTACGCTTCATTCCTCAAGATTCGCGCGCCTTGCATAATGAACTTTTTACTTTGCCGTCTGAAATTTTACTTTTTATGAGTTTATCAACTTCAGCAAAGATAATATCATGCTTCAGTTTAAAAAAAACACCGATTTAAAAATTATTATGGCTCTGACGCTTG
>CAYVMK010000325.1:0-3340 GCA_964452445.1 uncultured Desulfonema sp.
TGACATTCGGGGTGATTTTTATCATCTCCAAAAAGCCGTTGTCCGGTTCATGTCTGGTGATGTACCAGATTGCATTGTCCGGGCTCGCTTCAGTAAGAAAAACAGAATCAGGTTCGGCTATCCCTGATTCGCTGTATACAACGATGGGGTCCCAGCCGTCGATCCAGTCCGCCTCCCGCACCGGGCACAGCAACGGAAATACTTTTGCCGGCTCAGCCTCAAGCTTTTGTGTAAAGGTCCGTATGACACGGTTGGGTTTCGAAATTATCATTGTGCCCCTGCTCTCCTGATGGCGGCTGACGCAAAAACCAGCCACACGGTTATACGACAGCGGTAATTGCATGTTAAGGAGAATTTAATAAATTCAGTCAATAAATTCTCCGATTATACTATGCTTTATCTTGATTTCATGAATAAGGCGATCATAATGCCGCATCCGGATTATCGAGCGTATGATCAGATAAGCGCCTACAACAATCAAAGCAAAATTGAGAACCACCAGCGGAATAAAAAAATATAAAACATTGAGAACATCGTAAAATTTTGAAGTAGCTATCAGCACGCTTATTACAGAGAGAGGCAAGGCCAATACAGCGATGCCGGCCCGCATCACGGCCAGTGATGTGCGCTTTTCAGCCAAAACAAGCTGAGCCTCATTAATTGCTATTGCATTGATTTCAGTTTTATCGTCTTTATTATCTTTATCGTTTATTTCGATTTTGTCGTTTTTGTTGTTTATCAAATCTCATACCTCTTTCAACTTTTCGTATCAGATCCCGGCATCGGGCAGCCTTTCCCTGAATAATCCCGTCTGATTTTATCACATCCCTTAATGCAACTCAAACAATCTGCTGTCTTTACCGAAATTGATGATAAGAGGTGTCTGGGGGTGGCCGAGTTTGCCGGAAAGCTCGGTTGTCATTTTTTTTGAATAGGTTCCCAGGCTCTTAACCGTCACGGCGCCGATCTTCTCCTTGTCCACCGCCGTGCCGTTTTTCAATCCCTCCAGCAAGGTGTGAGTATACAGACCATTGCCCTGATAGCCGTCCAGAGCGGTCTGCACACTGCCGGCCGACGCATAGATGTACAGCCCCATCTTTTTGGCCAGCACCGACATCCGGGCGTCATACAGTCCGCTGACAATGGTATCCACACCTCCGGCATGGCAGGTGTCAAAAATAAAAAGCTGCGACAGGGCTTTGATCTTTTTGGACACTTCAACGATCTCATTGGAGCTGATCAGGCTGGCGCCTGTGTCCAGTCTCCCGTCGAAGCTGCTTGTCACGATATAATACTGGCTTTGCAGCAGCAGACCATGGGAGGCGTTGAAGAAGACGAAACTGTCGCCATGCTTCACCTGTAAAGCCAGTTTTTCGATGGTCGCAAGGATATTCTGTTTGCCGGCCTCCTCATCGACGAGACTGGTCAGATGTATGTTTTCCGGCTTGTAAATAGTTCCGGCCTTCTCCGCCAGTTCTTTAATAAAATCCCGGGCATCTTTGGCCGCATACTTGAGATTGATGGAGGCGTCGCGATACCGGTCGATGCCGACAGCCAGGATATACAGCCGCGGTTCTTCCTGCTTTCTGGTGGAGATGAAACCGGCTGTATCCATGACACTCTGCACCGTATTGGAAGCGTTGAAGGCGGTCAAACCGATCTCGTTCTCACCGGCAATCGTTTCCAGTTCCACGCATTCGTCAACCAGTTCACCCTTTGACCGCTCAACCACTGCGCCGGGACTCAGCTTCTCTTTCACGGTCAGGGAACGCATATCCTGGTACACAGCCCTGCTGTTCAACGCAGCCAGCTTCATGGCAGCCGTCGCGCTATTTGCCGCGACTTCACGGTAGAATCCATCGGACCTGACCAATTTGCCGTTTTGAAACAGACGCACCTCGCCTATGCCGCCCCCGGTGCTCTGAATCCTGTAACAGATCTTTAACACGGAACTGCCGGTTGCTGAAGGAATTGCGGAAAACTTCACAACAGGAGGAGGATTCCTGATCGCCTCATCAACAGTAAGGGTGACCAGACTCGTAATATCCTCACCTTTCAGCTTTGCCGACACGATGTCGGGGCGGTAAAAAACATCGTAGAACTGGTCAATGCCATATACTTTATTGTCCCTGCGGATGTTGAGGTATTCATGTCCATGTGCCGAAGAATTATAGTACCCTTCCGGTGTTATCACAATCCACTCGCCGTTGGTAAAGCCGATAGACTGGCTGATTTCTCTGCCGCTGTTCACATCCCATATCCGCACGGTACCGTCGCCGCTGCCAGTGATGATCCGCCTGCCGTCAGCAGAGAAGCAGGCGGAATAGACGTGCAGCTTGTGACCCTTAAGGCTCATGATATTCTTACCGGTGGCAATCTCCAGGAGTTTCGGAATGCCGTCAAAACCGGCGGTCAGGGCGTATCTGCCGTCGGGAGAAAACGCGACTGAAGATATGGCTATGTCCTGCCATATCCGGAGTTGCCTGCCGCTTTCGACATCAAAGAGTTTGGCGGTATTGTCACTGCTTCCGGCAAGCACCAGTTTGCCGTCGGGAGAAAACTTAACCGAGTTCACATGGTAACGAAAATTCCCAAAAACCCGCAGTTCACGACCCGATTCGATATCCCACAACCGAACTGTTTTATCGCGGCTTCCAGACACGACATATCTGCCGTCAGGAGAAAAAGCGACTGATTGGATTTTATCATCATGCGTTCCGAAACTTTTTATATAGCGCCCGGTCGCCGCATCCCAAAGCTTGAGACGGTTACCGGCATCGCCTGACACAATCCGTTTTCCATCCATGGAAAAGGCCGCGGCCCCCTGCCCTTCAAGCCGCAGCAATTCTCTCCCGGTTTCCGCATCACGCAGCGCCAAAGGCCCGTCAAGCCGGCAGTCAAGTATTGTCCTGCCATCCGGCGCAAAAGCAAGCGAAGAGACGATCCCTCTGGTGTCCTGGAATGTCCGGATACGTTTACCGGTGACACTCCACAGATTTATGTCACCATCAAAATTGCCCGACAGTATGAATTCACCGTTGGGAGCAACGGCAACCTCGTGGACCCAGTTGACTTTGCCGTCGAGCTTGCGCAACTCCCTGCCGGTTGCAAGATCCCACAGAGACATGTTGCGGCTGCCCGCAAGCAGTTGCCTGCCGTCAGGTGATATTGCAACGGAGAAAACCGAAACTTCACCGGCTGGCAGGGACTGTAACTCCCTCGATCCGGCAAGATCCCACACTCTTACGGTTTTATCATAACTGCCGGACACAGCCGTGCGTCCGTCCGGTGAAAATGCCACCGAGGTCACCTCGCCCGTGTGGCCGCGCAGGGCAGCAAG
>CAYVMK010000326.1:0-3330 GCA_964452445.1 uncultured Desulfonema sp.
CGGAAGCGGCAAATCCACGATTGTCGAGTTTTTACGCCTCGCTCTCCGCCGCGATCAGGAAATCAAGGAGCTTTTCAGTGATTCTGACTTCGTGGGGAATGAGCGCTCGGAACTTGTGAAGACCTTGGATGATTTTTTCCGGGTACCTGAAGGGCGTATGGACAAGGGCGTTCTCGGCCCGGATACGAAGATCACCGTTGTTTGCCGATTGAATGGAGATAAATTCCTGCTCACGTGGCAGCAGACACCTGATGGTTCTGTTCCTCCCATTCAAAAATGGGATGGCAAGGAGTATGTGAAAAGCTCCGGTGAGGATATCGCCAGACGTTTTCCCGTCCGGATATACAGCCAAAAGCAGATGTACCAAATGGCTCAAAATCCCGAGGCTCTGCTCAAAATAATCGATGAAGCCCCGCAGGTCGACTATAAAGAATGGGAAAATAGGCATGACCAGATCGCTGCGCAGTTTCGCTCACTCAGGGCACAGGAGCGAGAACTGCAGGTGCAGGTTGCAGAAGAAGAAAACTTGCGCGGAGAACTGGAAGATATCCTTTCTAAACTCGCGCTCTTTGAAAAAGGGGAAAACGCGGCGCTTCTCAAGGAATACCAGGTTCGCCGCTCTCAAATAAAAGAAGTTGAAGTGTATCAGACCTCACTCGCGGAAAACTATCAGTCGCTTTCGAATATTGTGCTGGAGGCCATCACCCCCGATTTTGCCCTGTTCGGGGAATCGGAAGAAGATGCTGAAATAAAGAACCTTTTAAAGCGCTATACCGAAGAGACGAGCCTGCTCAATCAGCGGCTGTCTGCGATCCGGGAGGAGTGCGGCAAGATATCTACACAATTTACAAAGGATGTCGAAAAAACCACGTGGCAGAAGACCGTTCAGGAAACGCTTCAGGCTTATAAGAATCTCACCGAGGAACTGCGGAAAAATGGAGTTGAAAATCCCGATGCCTACGGCCTCTATGTTCAAAAGAAGCAGAGTCTGGAAGCACGCTTGTCCGCCGTCAAGGAACGGAAAAGGAGAATCGACGAACTGGAAAACCAGGCAAAAGAACAACTAACCAAGCTCGATACACACAGAAAAGAGCTTTCCCAAAAGCGCCGAGCTTTTCTCGCCGAGGTTCTCAGGGAAAACAAGATTGTGCGTATGACACTGCGTGAGCGGGGCTATGCCGATGGGCTCGATCAGGACTTCCGCAGGATCATTGGTAAAGACGATGGAACCTTCAAGTCGGATATTCTCGTCACCGAAAAAGGAATGGAATCAGGAATCCTTCTTCCTCTTTATCAAAAGTATTCCGATGAGGCTTTGCATCAAGTAAAAGAGACCGTCTATGGTCTGCGGAAAGATGGTATGAGCTCCAAATACTTTTGGAAGTTCATTAAGTATTTGAAAGAAAAAGTCACTCCTGAGATGCTGGATGAACTGGATCTGTGGATTCCTGAGGATTCGGTGGAGGTCGAGTATTGCCGCGACCTTGACAAAAACATATGGGACCCTATAAGCCAGGGATCTGCAGGACAAAAAACCGCGGCGGTGCTCGCGTTTATCTTATCTCATGGAACAAACCCGATTATTCTCGATCAACCAGAGGATGATCTGGATAATCACCTCATCAATGATCTTGTTGTTGAACAAATACGCGAAAAGAAACCGTATCGGCAAATCATTATAGTCACCCACAACCCCAACATCGTCGTCAACGGAGATGCAGAACTGGTTCATGTCATGGAATTTTCGGGGGGACAAATCAGGGCAAAAAGATCAGGAAGTCTGCAGGAAAAAGAAATACGAAGGGAAATCTGTCAGGTGATGGAGGGTGGGGCAAAAGCATTCGAACAGCGATACAGACGGATATATATCGAGGGTGAACATGTTTGATACTATAGAAGAACTAGTCGATAAAATCAGCTTGGGCGAAGATTCCGCGATCGAGCTCAAGTCTGTCCGATTCAGGGGAGATCGTATCGCGCTTTCCCGCGATGATATAGCCGATGAAATTGCAGCCTTCGCAAACACTTCCGATGGAGTAATCGTGTTTGGCGTCGACGATAAAACACGCAATATCGAGGGGATATCACACGGAAAACTTGATTTAGTTGTTAACTTCGTCACGGAAGTATCCAACGATTCTATAAAACCTTCAGTGCCCATTCGCGTTTTCCGGATGACCTTACCCAACGCTCAGGGAATCGAGGTCCCGGTTTTAAAGGTGGATATCCCCCGGAGCCTTTTCGTCCATGAGAGTCCCGGCGGGTATTTTTACCGGCAGGGAGACAAAAAAAGAAAATTGAGCCCGGAAGCGCTGGCCCGCCTATTCCAGCAGCGGAGTCAGGTGCGGCTTATCCGCTTCGATGAGCAGGCCGTTCCGCAAACCGGCATCGCCGATCTCGACGAAGGGCTTTGGCGTCGATTTGCTGGCAATACCGGAGGGGACTCGAGGATTGTGCTGGACAAGCTCAAACTGGTGACCAAAGATGATACAGGTACCTTACGGCTGACCGTCTCTGGCGCCTTGATGGCGACGAACCATCCTGAGACCTTTATCCCTAATGCCATCATCGAGGCTGTCAAATACCGGGGAATTGAGCGCGACGCAAATTACCAGGAAGATTCAAAAACTATAACCGGCCCTCTCGATGAACAGGTTCGGAACACGCTCTCATTCGTGGAAAGAAACATGAAGACTATGGCTTTTAAGAATCCAGGGAGAGAGGAAACTCCGCAATACAGTCTCCGGGCGATCTTTGAAGCGCTTGTAAATGCGGTCGCTCATCGCGATTATTCCATCGCGGGATCAAAGATTAGGCTTTTTATGTTCGACGACCGGCTTGAGCTCTATTCGCCGGGAACGGTTCCCAACAGCATGACCATCGAGAGCATGCCACTGCGCCAATCGACAAGAAATGAAACGATTAGCAGCCTGCTGAACCGCTGCCCGGTCGATGCCTCAGCCGGATTAGAAGTGAAGCGTCAATTCATGATGGACAAACGGGGCGAGGGAGTGCCTATCATTCTTAAGGAAAGCACGACGCTGTCCGGCAAAACGCCGGTTTACAGACTTATCGATGACACCGAATTGCTCTTGACTATTTACGCCGCTGCCATAGATCGAGGCTCTGTATAAAACTTACCGACGCCGAGCAGCGTGAGGTCATTAAACTTATAGAGGCGGGGAAGCCCCTGCCGGACAAATACCGATTTCTTCCCTTTCAGGTGATCGAGCGGAGCGGTGGCATCAAGCTGATCTACATCGCCCCGTCTTTTGACGTGGGTGCGGACTTCTCTATGGACATCGAGATTGGCGACAATATCTTTACCGA
>CAYVMK010000327.1:0-3329 GCA_964452445.1 uncultured Desulfonema sp.
GATGGGGGATTTTCAAGTGGCCACAGGCGGGGGATTTTGGGTGGCCACCCGGGTTTATTCCAACATTTACTTAAAATCAAACAAGTTTCATTGCAGGCCTGCGTATGAATGTGTTTATTATCGGAAAAAGCGTATTACTTATAGTCTGTAATTATTTGCATATAATGGTTATGTATGGTGGAAGCCCTTAGATAAGGGAGGTAAAAAAAGAATGGGGGCTACTATTGACCCATGACAGATAAAATATTGAATTTATGCAAAAGGATGGATATTTCAGGGCATTACCCCGTATTTTTTCAGTTTTTTATGAAGGGTTTTTCTCGTTATACCAAGCCTCCGGGATGTTTCACTTTTATTCCCTTTCAAGGATTCGAGGGTTTTCAATATCGAGGTTTTTTCAATTTCCTCAAGAGGCCTGTTCCAGGTCTCCTCCGGCTGAGGGCTCACACTTTCCGGCAGCTCCCTCTGAATTGCCGGAAGGTCTTTCTCATCAAGATAATCCGACCGGGCAAGCACAACCGCCCTTTCAACCGCGTTCATCAGTTCCCGCACGTTTCCCGGCCAGCCGTATTTTACAATTCCGTCCATAGCCGCCGGAGTAAATCCCTTTATCTTTTTCCGGTTTTTTTCCGCAAACATATCAAGGAAGTTCTGCGCAAGAAGAGTAATGTCCTCCTTTCTCTCCCTTAACGGAGGAGTATTCAGGCTCACAACATTCAACCGGTAATAAAGATCTTCACGAAAAGCTCCGGACGCGACCATCTCTTTAAGATCCCTGTTTGTCGCGGCAATAACCCTCACATCCGTTTTTACGGCATTTTCTCCCCCGACACGGGTTATCTCCCGCTCCTGGAGCACCCGCAGGAGCTTTACCTGCATTGCAAGAGGCATCTCGCTGATCTCGTCAAGCAGAATGCTGCCTCCGTTTGCCTGGAGAAAGCGCCCCTCTTTCCTTCTGTCTGCCCCGGTAAAAGAGCCTTTTTCATGGCCGAAAAGTTCCGATTCGAGAAGGGTATCCGTAATTGCAGCGCAGTTTATTCTCACAAAAGGCCCGTCTTTTCTTGCGCTGTTGAAATGGATCGCGCCTGCAATCAGTTCCTTGCCGGTTCCTGATTCGCCTGTAATAAGCACGGTGGCTTCGGACGGAGCAACAAGGGCAACAGTCTCAAGCAGCTTCGCCATTGCAGGACTGCGCCCGATTATATTCCGCCTGTCAAAACTGATCCCCAGGTTTTCCTTTAGAAGGCGGTTCTCTTCCTTAAGATGGAGATGCTCCATAGCCCTTTCAAGGGAGAGCTTCAGCTTGTCGAAGTCGAGCGGTTTGGTAAGATAGTCGTAAGCGCCATCTTTTATCGCCGAAACTGCGGATTCAACCGAAGAATATGCGGTCATGATTATAACCGGAACCGCAGGATTGAACGACTTGATCTCCCTGAGCGCTTCTGTTCCGGATACCTTCAGCATTCTCACATCCATCAAAACAAGATCATAAGGTTTGTTCCTCACCTCGGCAACAGCGGTCGCCCCGTCATCCGCCTCGGAGATCTCATATCCCCATCCGCCTATAAGCGCGTGAAGCATTGTGCGGTGGGCTGTATCGTCGTCAACAACAAGTATTCTATTTTTTTGCTTCATACGGATATTATCCCTGCCTTGCGCCGGGCAAAAAGAGCGTGAAGGTCGTCCCTTCTCCGGGACGGCTTTCAACCGTGATTTTGCCGTCATGCGCTTCTATTATATTGTGGACTATGGCAAGCCCGAGACCTGTTCCCATTGTCTTTGTCGTAAAATACGGATCAAAAATATGGGGAAGGTCCTTTTCACCGATACCTGGGCCTGTATCTGAAACCTTTATGATTGCTCCTTTCTCTCCTTCCGAAAGCTCAACGGAAAGCCTGCCGCCTTTTTCCATGGATTCAATGGCATTAAGATAAAGGTTTAAAAGAACCTGGTTAATCCTGTCCCCGTCAATTGCTATTTGAAGCTCCTCCGGCACGAATATGGTCTTTATTTCAATTTTCTTTTCCGAGGCATCTCTCTCCAGCAGTTTAAGGGAATTTTCAATGACGGTGCGGAGAGAAACAGGCTTTTTTGAAACAGAAACCGGCCTTGCAAGCTCAACCAGCTGACTTACGACCCTGTTCAGTCTGTCCACCTCCTGTATCATGATCCCTGCAATCTTTTTCTCCTCCTCTTTCTCCTGCCTTTCCCTGAAATAGACGGCAAATCCCTTAATGGAGCTTAAGGGATTTCTTATTTCATGCGCAACACCTGCCGCCAGGCTACCGATGGATGCGAGGCGCTGACTTCTTGCAACTTCCCTGCGAAGCGAGCGGACTTCGCTTAAATCCTTAAAGAGAATTATATAACCGAGAAAATTGCCTTTTTCATCCTTAAGCTCGGTCGCGCTGACTTCAAGTGGCACGGTTTTCCCATTGCCAAGCAGGCAATCTATTTCAGTTTCAACAACTCCTGCGTTATCCTGCATATCGCCGGCAAGCTTCCATAGATCTGAAGGGAGAATCTCTTCCGCCGCTTTTCCGGAAATATCCGGAAGAGAAATGGAGAGTATTGATCCCGCGACATGATTTAATAATGCAATTCTCCTGTTATTGTCCACCGCGATAAGACCGATAGGCATGTTTTCTACAAGATGATCCGAAAAAGCCTTTATGCGCGACAGAGAGGCTTTTGCGTTCCTGTAGCTCTGAGTCATAAAGAGCAGAACAACACCGGCAAAACCTATAAGAAGCAGCACAACTCCCATAACGACCGAATGTTTCATATCGGTAAGCCTTGCATCTTCAACGGCAGACATATCAAGACCGACAAATATTATAAGATCCGCCTGCCGGGGATTTTCAATATTGCACCCCGGATTGAACCATCTTCGCATCATATCTCCGCGGGGCATTCCTCCGACAGGGGCAAATCTTCTGTAGACTTCAAATATTTTTATGTCATCAGGACCTGTAACAACACGCCACTGCACTTCCTTTGCCGTAAAGATCTCTTTTAAATCCATACCGGTTTCATAGGTTTCGCCGACATAATCAGGGTGGTTGTGGGCAACGATAGTCCCTTCGGCGTCTGTGACAAGAAGATAGACTATATCAGGCTGCATCGCGGTTTCGCTTAAAAGCCTCTGAAGGTGAAAGCTTCCCATGAAGTTTCCGGACATGCCGGTTCTTGTTCCTGCCTCGAACGACCTGATAAGAGCGGCGCCCTTTTCAAGCAGAAGGCGGGTATTGTGCAGGCTCGCCCGGTTAATGTTCTGCATCGTCATGAATGCAAAAATAGGCAACACCCACCCAAACACACCCAACACA
>CAYVMK010000328.1:0-3327 GCA_964452445.1 uncultured Desulfonema sp.
GCAACTTAAAAATTAGGCTTGGCTTTCTTCTCCTTTAAACCGGCAACCTACAAGAAGGTCAAAAAGTTGCTTAAAAGCAATGCCAACGCAAGAAATAGGGTTCTTTCAAAAGAGGAATTCAACAAACTTACGGACGCCCTACCCTCTCACGCAAGGGATGTAGTCGCAATGGGTTATTATACAGGCATGAGAAAGGGAGAGATTATAAATCTGACTTGGGATAAAGTTGATCTGAAAAGCAGGGTCATTAAGCTTGATGCTACTGACACAAAAGACATGGAAGCACGACAAATTCCCATTTGTGATGCGCTGTATAATATCCTGAAAGACATCCCGAAGGCAATTCATGACAAACATGTTTTCCTGTTCAATGGGAAGCCGATAGGTGATTTCAGAACCGCTTTAAGGACAGCTTGCCATGTTGCTGGAATACCATACGGCAGAGGAACGAAAGATGGGTTTGTTTTCCATGACACTCGACATTGTTTCAATACGAATATGAGAAAGTCAGGAGTTCCCGAAAGTGTTATCATGAAAATCACGGGTCATTCTACAAGAGAAATGTTTCTCCGATATGACACCGTTGATGCGACGGATACACTGAAAGCTGTTAATCAAATGGAAGGCTTTTTGACAAGTGTTGACCTAAACGTTGACCAAGAGCCCGAAAAAGCAAAAGAGAGTTAACCGATGAACTGGCTAACCCTCTGTTTTTATTGTGGTGCCGAAGCGGGGACTTGAACCCCGATGGAGAACTCTCCACTAGACCCTGAACCGAAACAGCGAGCGCTTCACTTTTCACACATCAAGCCTCAACATCATATCCAGCATCCTTCAGTCTCCCGGTTATCTCCTCCACATGGCCGGGCCCCCTCGTCTCGATCTCAAGTTCGACTACAGTGCTGTAAATGGGTACTTTCCGCGCGCCTCTGTGATGCAGTATATGGAGGACATTTGCCTTTAATGAAGCCACAAGCGCAAGAAGCCCGGAAAGCGCCCCGGGAACATCATCGAGACGAACCACAAAGCGCATTATACGCCCGCTGTTTGAGAGGCCCCGGCTTACTATCCGCCCGAGAAGAGGGCTGTCCAGATTTCCGCCGCTTATGATAAGCACCGTTTTGCTGCCTTTTTTTACCCTGACCGCCCCGCTCATCAGGGCAGCCAAAGGAACTGCCCCTGCCCCTTCCGCAAGGATTTTATTCCGTTCAAGAAGCATAAGCACCGCTGCCGCAATATCTTCTTCTTTAACAAGCCTGATGTCGTCCACGCATTTCTGCATTATCCTGAAATTAAACTTGCCGGGTTTCCTGACATTGATCCCGTCCGCAATGGAAAGGGAGGAATCAACCATGACCGCCTTTCCCTTTTTCAGCGATTCATATGCCGAAGGGCATGCGAAGGACTGTATTCCAATAATCTTTGTTTCAGGCCGTATAGCCTTTGATGCGGATGCAATCCCCGAAATAAGCCCTCCTCCGCCCACAGGAACGATTATCATGTCCGCATCGCTCAGATCCCCGAAAATCTCAATGGCTACGGTTCCCTGTCCTGCAATAACCCCCAAGTCGTCATGAGGATGTATGAAAGTCCGTCCCTCCCGTGCAAGCTCCCTTGCTTTTTCAAGGCTCTCCACAAGGCTGCGGCCTGAAATTATAACTTCGCCCCCGTATGCGCGGGTTGCCTCCTGCTTTGTTATTGATACCCATTCCGGCATTACGATAGTCGCCGGCACACCCGCCTTTTTCGCTGCAAGGGCAACCCCCTGGGCATGGTTTCCGGCGGATGCCGCAATAACGCCTGAAGGCCCTAACTTACCAATGCCGGACAAAATCCTGTTGGCTACGCCTCTTATTTTAAATGAGCCTGTTTTCTGCAGGTTTTCAAGTTTTAAGAATACA
The DNA here is from genome assembly GCA_964452445.1 of uncultured Desulfonema sp. Taxonomy (GTDB): domain Bacteria; phylum Desulfobacterota; class Desulfobacteria; order Desulfobacterales; family RPRI01; genus RPRI01. The sequence goes on from CAYVMK010000328.1 coordinate 1,902, forward strand.
TCCCCTCCGAACATCCTGCTCAGGGCAGGAGAGTGGACAAGGGGAGTTTTTACAATCATCTCCCCGATAAGCCTTGCCGCTTTTTTTATTTTCTCGAGCTGGATCATTTTGCCTTCCTTTATTAAATAAACACTTGAAGATCGGCAGGGTGCCTGACAAGGATGCGCGCCCCCGCCTCAATAAGTTCGCCGGCAGTCCTGAACCCCCAGAGGGCGCCGGCCGGAAACATGCCTGCCGCAACAGCCGTTTTCATGTCCGTGTTCGTATCCCCCAGATACAGGAATTCATCAGGCGCAATTCCAAGACTCTCTGCAATCGATATGGCGGTAGCGGGATCGGGTTTCCTTGGAACTCCGTCCCTTACCCCGACGACCATTTCAAATTTCCAGTCTGCAAGCATCTTCGAGACAACTACCACGGTGGGCTCATGCGGCTTGTTCGAAAGGATGGAAAGCCTCACTCCGGAAGCGCTAAAAGCGTCCAGCAGTTCCGGGATGCCGTCATAGGGACGTGTCTTGTCCGCCCATCTCGATGAATATTCTTCTTTCATTGCAGCTACACAGCCGGCAATGAGAGACTCGTCTTTGCAGGACACGGGAAGGGATCTTCTTACCAGAACATCCATTCCATCTCCCACAAAATGCTTGTACTTATCAATGCCGTGCTTCGGAAACCCGTACCTTTCAAGGACACTGTTCATGGAATCGGCAAGATCATCAATAGTATTGAGAAGCGTTCCGTCAAGATCAAAAAGAACGGCCTTAAATTTCATATCGGAATCCTCCGGTGATTTTATCAGAGCTTTCCCGGCTTTTTATCCTAAATGAAATCAATTCGTCAAACTTTTGATTTAATGCCGGCTGTTTTGCCTGAATCTTTTCTTGCTTTCTGTTCTCCCTCCGTATAAACAGATCAGGAAGAGTTTCCCGTCCGTTTTGTCTCTTATCAGGAGTTTTATTGTCCGGAGAGCAGTGATTGAAGGATACGAAAGAGAAATTCAAACCCGGGGTCGAAAAGCACGTACTGCTGCTGATCGCAGGATTGATATGGATTGCTGTCGGATCGATGCTTCTTGGCTTCTCATATTTCTGGTTAAGGGATGCAGAAAACAACATGGTCATGTGGACGGCCGGATCCGGAATTGTAATTTCGCTTTTTGTTCATCATTTCGGATTTCTGCGGGTGGTTGACAATAACCTGGGGCGGATTTTGCCGATGCAGGGCAAGAGATGCGTATTTTCATTTATGACGTGGAAAAGCTATATTCTGGCGCTTGTGATGATTGCAATCGGAATATTGCTTCGCCTTTCGCCGATACCCAGAACTTATCTGTCTGTTCTATATATCGGTATAGGCGCAGCATTGATCCTATCCAGTATCCGCTACCTGCGTTTTCTGATAAGCCGTCGTTCATAAATAACTGTAA
>CAYVMK010000329.1:0-3317 GCA_964452445.1 uncultured Desulfonema sp.
GAAACGGCTCAAAAAAAAGACAGGCCCCTGTTTAAAATCATGGGGAATGATTCTATCCTGAAACTTGCCGAAACAAGACCCGACAGTTTGAAAAAAATCATGAATATGGAAGCCCTCTCTCAAAGGCAGTTGGATATATACGGCAAAGATGTGATCAGGGTTATCAGCAAGGCTGTGAATATACCTAAAAATATGCTTCCGGTTTATCCGGGGAAAAAGGTTTACGCTATTTCAGAATCAGCTTCAAAGAGAATTGAGGCGCTTAAGGTATGGAGGGATAAAAAGGCGGTAAAGCTTAATATTGATCAGGGGCTTTTGTTAAATAAAGCTCTTATTAACTCAATCGGAGTTAAAAAACCTGTTACGAAAGAAGAATTGGAAGCGATAAGCGATATGAAGAACTGGCAGAGGAGAGAGTTCGGGGAGGAGATCATCAAGCTTTTAAGACGGGCAGAAAAAGGTTGACATACAAAAGGAACTTTCCTATATTTTGCTCTCCGCAAAAAAGGTAGCTTATTAACGTCTTGTTATTATGAACCGAAACAGCGGGCGAATTCCCCGCTGCTTTTTGCGGGATTAGCGAGCGAATTAAAAACGGACACAATTCATTACGGTCGAATCTCCCCGCTGCTTGCGGCGGGGAGATTCAATTATCATAAAAGGAATAATAATATATTAAGGGTTTTATAAAAACATAAAAAATATAAAGGAGGTGAAGTCCGGCAGGACGTTGGTCTTTTTTTAAAGAACAATTAGTATCTGATATGATTAATAGTCAAAAATAAGGAGGGGGTTAATGAGTTCAACTATACTTTTTGCTTTAGGATGCGGGGTCTTAGGCATTATATATGCCATAATCACCGGAATATGGGTATCGAAGCAGGATGCCGGAAGTGCGAAGATGCAGGAGATTTCAAATGCGGTTAAAGAGGGCGCATATGCCTTCCTTGCCCGTGAATATAAAACTGTAGCTGTCGTTGCGGTAATCCTGGTTGTTCTTATCCTGGCATTCGGACTTGGCGCATGGACGGCTGCCGGTTTTGTAATCGGCACGGTCGGTTCGGCGCTTGCAGGCTTTGTGGGTATGTGGGTTACTGTACGAGCCAATGTGCGCACCACACAGGCTGCGAGCAAAGGTCTCCAGGCTGCACTCGGACTTGCCTTCAAGGGCGGTTCGGTGACCGGTGTTATGGTCGTTGGTCTCGGAATCATAGGCCTTGCCGGTTTTTATTATGTAGCGAAGCAGTCGACTCAGTCGGATCCTAACACGGCTTTCCATGCGCTGGTGGGTCTCGGTTTTGGATGCTCACTCATGAGCGTATTTGCGCGTATCGCAGGCGGTATCTACACAAAAGCTGCGGACGTGGGCGCTGATCTTGTCGGAAAAGTTGAAGCAGGAATTCCTGAGGATGATCCCAGAAACCCTGCGGTTATCGCCGACAACGTTGGCGACAACGTTGGCGACTGCGCAGGAATGGCGGCAGACCTTTATGAGACATACACGGTTACACTCGTTGCGGCAATGCTTCTTGCCAAAACAGTGTTCGACGCGAAAAGCGGATGGGTCGAATTCCCGCTTCTTCTGGGCGGAATTTCAATCATTGCCTCAATTATCGGAACATTTGCAGTAAGGCTCGGCAAAAGCCAGTATATCATGGGCGCTCTTTACAAGGGCTTGGCGGTTTCCGGAATTCTTGCCGCGATAGTTTTTTATATCGTGACAGGCTTCTTCCTGTCGGATGCCGGCATACAGGCATCACTGAAAGATCATTCGTCATTTACACAGATGAATGTTTTCCTCATGGCTCTCATCGGTCTTGTGCTTACCGGCCTTATCGTGGCCATAACCGAATACTTCACAGCGAAGGAATACAGTCCGGTTAAACATATTGCGAAAGCCAGTCTTACGGGTCACGGCACAAACGTGATCGCCGGCCTCGCGGTCAGCATGAAGTCGACTGCCGCGCCTGTTATCGTTATTGTGGCATCAATTCTTGGCGCTTATTCATTAGGCGGAGGGTTTACCGGGGATTTGACGGGCGGCCTTTTTGCCATAGCGCTGTCCGCTGTTTCGATGCTTTCGATGACAGGTATTGTTGTTGCCATCGACTCTTATGGTCCTATTACTGACAATGCAGGCGGTATAGCAGAAATGTCGGGGTTGCCTGAAGAGATCCGAAACATCACAGACCCGCTGGATGCGGTGGGGAACACCACAAAGGCTGTTACAAAGGGTTATGCAATTGGCTCGGCAGGACTTGCGGCTCTCGTTCTCTTTGCCGAGTATTCACGCTCTTTCGTGGATCCGATCACGAAGTTGGCGATTGACATCAAATTCGATCTCTCAAACCCGCTGGTTCTGGCCGGCCTTTTCATCGGCGGTCTGCTCCCCTACTACTACGGCTCGCTCCTGATGGAAGCTGTCGGAAAAGCTGCCGGAAGCATTGTTGAGGAAGTAAGAAGACAGTTCAGGGAAATTCCCGGAATCATGGAATACAAGGCAAAACCGGAATACGGCAAGTGCGTTGACATTGTTACAAAAGGCGCTATCAAGCAGATGATGCTTCCTGCTCTTATCCCGGTTGTTGTTCCTATCGTAGTGGGACTTACCCTCGGCAGGGAAGCTCTCGGCGGAGTTCTTATCGGAAGCATTTTAACCGGTCTTTTCCAGGCGATCGCCATGACAAGCGGCGGCGGCGCATGGGACAACGCCAAGAAATCATTTGAAGACGGCGTTACCGATGACAACGGCAAAGTTCATAAGAAGGGAAGCGACGGACACAAAGCTTCCGTCACGGGTGATACAGTCGGCGATCCGTACAAAGATACAGCCGGTCCTGCAATCAACCCGATGATCAAGGTTATAAACATCGTTGCGCTTCTGATTGTTCCAATGCTTTAGAAGCGGTATTATTGTACTCTAAAAGGCCGTCCTCTTCATAAGGGGCCGGCCTTTTTTTAGCCCCAAGCACCTGCGGATATGCAATTCAGGCAAACTCGGTGCCACAACAAAAACTTATCTGACAGGATTAACAGGATGCATGTTTCAGGCCGGCCGGCAACATCCTGCCCATGCGGCGGTCTTTTTCGTACGCAAAAACGCGTTCGTTGTTGAGGATGTGGAACGCCGGTGCGGGTCAAGAGTTACGGCTATATTTTATTCAACGACATCAATGTTTAAACCGCATCAGGATATTGCCGGTGTCCACGGCCTGACCTTTTTCAATCAGTATCTCAAGCACTTCGCCGTCGCAGGGAGAAGCCACACCGCTTTCCATTTTCATGGACTCCACAATGACCAGCTCCTGACCACGGTA